>NZ_JBMPPH010000073.1:0-10384 GCF_049340285.1 Undibacterium sp. SXout20W
ACGAATGGATTGATTAGGCAATACTTTCCGAAGAACAGAGATTTCACCACGATTACACAACAGGAGATTGATCACGCCATGAATAGACTGAATAATCGACCAAGAAAAAGGTTAGGATACCTTACACACAATCAGGTATTCTTCAAAAATACGCTTGCACTTCAAAATTGAACTCGCGAAAGTAAAGAAAGTAAAGAAAGTAAAGAAAATAAAGATCACACTCACCATGTTTTAAATCCGTTGTACAATTGTTTTGAACGGTCGTGCTTTTTTTAGTTTTATCCTTTTGAGAAACAATAAAAATTATTCATTAGTTGGGCATCGTTGAAGACCCACAGTGTTTCTCTTAAGTCGCCAAACAACAGGCATTTATTTCAGGAGACAATATGGATTTGAATTACACCGCGGAAGACCTCGCTTTCCGTGATCATGTACGCAACTATCTCGAAGCGCATCTTCCAGCAGATTTGCAGCACAAGATTCGCAATCATAAGCGTATGGCGCGCGAAGATTTTGTTCGTTGGCATAAGATTCTTGCCAAACAAGGCTGGGTCGCGACAGGCTGGCCTGTTGAATACGGCGGCACTGGATGGACGCCGACCCAAAGACATATTTTCGAAGAAGAATGCGCCCGTGCTGGCACGCCACCAATTTTGCCGTTTGGCGTCAACATGGTGGCGCCAGTGATTATGGCATTCGGCAATCAGGCACAAAAAGACTATTACTTACCCCGGATTCTGAGCTGTGATGACTGGTGGTGTCAGGGTTATTCCGAGCCCGGCTCAGGTTCAGATCTGGCTTCACTGAAAACCCGCGCTGAGCGTGAGAGTGACTTTTACATTGTAAATGGTCAAAAGACCTGGACAACTTTAGCGCAACATGCGGACATGATCTTTTGCCTGGTGCGAACAGATCCAAGTGCCCGCAAGCAAGAAGGTATTTCATTCTTATTGATCGATATGAAAACACCTGGCATTACCGTACGCCCTATCATCATGCTCGATGAAGATCACGAGGTAAATGAGGTTTTCTTTGATAATGTGAAAGTTCCGGTTCAAAACCTGATCGGCGAAGAAAACAAAGGCTGGACCTATGCTAAATATTTATTAGGCCATGAGCGCACGAACATCGCGGCGGTAGGACGCGCTAAACGAGAACTTTTGTTCTTAAAACGCATCGCCGGCGAACATCAAAAAAATGGCCGCCCTCTGATTGAAGACCCAATTTACGCTCACAAGGTAGCAAGCCTGGAGGTCGAATTGATGGCATTGGAAATTACAGTTTTGCGGGTGATCTCGCAAGATAGTGGTCGTCCAGGTCCTGAAGCATCTCTGTTAAAAATCAAAGGCACCGAAATTCAACAGCGCTTAACAGAACTGATGCTGGAAGCAGTCGGCCCTTATGGCTTACCGTTTGATCCGGAATTCCTCGATGGTGAAACTGAACATAGTCTCGTGAGTGATGACGATGCGGCCGCGTTGGCCTCGTATTACTTCAATTACCGCAAAACATCGATCTACGGTGGTTCCAACGAAATTCAGAAAAACATCATTACGCAAATGATCTTAGGACTGTGAGGAAAAAGCAATGGACTTCAATTTAACGCAAGAACAAAAACAATTTGCGGAAGCAATTCGTCGCTGGGCTGAGAAAGATTATGGCTTTGAACAACGCAAACACGTCATTGGTTCAAGTGAAGGGATCTCAACAAAAGCGTGGGCTGAATTAGCTGAACTCGGTGCTACTGCCCTGCCGATTCCTGAGGATCAGGGTGGCTTCAACGGCTCCGCTGTTGACATGATGATAGTGATGCAAGAATTGGGACGTGCTCTGGTGATAGAGCCCTACTTTGCAACTGTCCTCGGTGCTGAATTTTTGAAACAATCAAAAGCGCACTTCGATGTGCTTGAACAAGTTGCGACAGGTGAGAAAAAAATAGCAGTCGCTTTGAGTGAAAAGCAATCTCGCTACGATCTTTTCGATATTGCGACGACCGCCAGCGCCAACCAGGATGGATTTGTGCTCAACGGCACAAAAACGGTGGTATTGCATGGCGCTCAGGCCGATATGCTGGTTGTCTCAGCACGATCAAGTGGTAATCAACGCGACAAAACCGGCATTCATTTGTTCTTGGTCGATGCCAATAGCAATGGCGTTCACAGAACTGACTACCGCACTATCGATGGTTATCGGGCAGCCGACATTCATTTCGATCAGGTGCAAGTCGCACCAATCAGTCAATTGGGCAATGAAAACAATGGATGGGAATTGCTGGATGCTGTTTCTGATTATGGTGTTTCTTTGTTGTGTTCAGAAGCCATCGGCATTATGGAAGCGATTAATGCAGCCACTCTTGATTACTTAAAAACACGCCAGCAGTTCGGTGTCCCAATTGGTAAATTTCAAGTTTTGCAGCACCGCATGGCTGAGATGTTTATGGAAATGGAACAAGCGCGTTCTATGGCGACATTGGCTGCCGTTAAAGTCTCCTCTGGCGATGCGGAAGAAAGAAGGCGTACTCTTTCAGCTGCAAAAGCACGCATTGGTCAGGCAGCACGCTATATTGGCCAGCAAGCCGTGCAACTGCATGGCGGCATGGGTGTGACGAACGAATTGCCGGTAGCCCATATGTTCAAACGTTTGACGACGATTGAATTATCATTTGGTGATACTGACCATCATCTCGCCCGTTTTGTATCTCAACCCGGCTTTAAAGTCAGCGCATAAAACGCATCATTGTTTCATCATCCCGGCATTGACCGGGATTTTTTTGATTGGAAATTGAGAATGACAGATAAAAAATTCACATGGTATTTCGAAGATTTTGTACCTGGTGAGGTAATACAACTTGGTCAACGCAAAGTAACAGAAGAAGAAATCATTACTTTTGCAACGCAATTTGATCCGCAATCATTTCATATTGATAAAGAAGCGGCCAAAAAATCTATTTTTGGCGATGTGATTGCCAGTGGCTGGCACACCTGTAGCATGATTATGCGTATGGTTGTCGATGGCTTTTTGGCAGACTCATCCAGCATGGGCTCACCGGGTGTTGACGAAGTCCGTTGGATTTTACCAGTGCGCCCTGGCGATACACTCACCGTTACCGCGGAGACGACAGGCAGCAAAGCATCAACGTCTAAACCCGATCGTGGTGTCATTAATACCGTTTGGAAAGCAGTTAATCAACACGGACAAACCGTATGTACCATCAACGGCATGGGTATGTTTGGCCGTCGCCCTCAATCATAAGGAGCTATCATGCGCGAAATTCATAGCTTACAAGAGCTTAAAGATCTGATCGGTCAACATGTGGCCTCCTCTGATTGGATAGAAATCAGCCAGGAACGTGTCAATATGTTTGCTGAGGCCACGGGAGATCATCAGTGGATACACATTGATGTTGAACGGGCAAAGAGAGAATCTCCGTTCGGTGCACCAATTGCGCACGGTTTCTTAACTTTGTCTTTATTGCCTGCACTGATGCAAAAAGCGATCCATCTCACTTATGTCAAAATGGGCGTCAACTACGGGCTCAATAAAGTTCGCTTCCCCGCCCCGGTACCGGTAGGAAGTCGCTTGCGTGGACACTTGAAATTACTCAGCGTTGAGGACATCAAGGATGGTGCTCAAATGACGTGGGAAATAACCATCGAGCGCGAAGGCGCCGACAAACCAGTGTGTGTTGCTGAATCTGTGTCGCGCTGCTATTAATATTCCGTTAAGATTGTTTTCATTCGCTCATGGTTCATCGTTCTTCGCTTATTGCTCATTGCTCATTGATGAACCAGACCGTTGACTCATCTTGTGAGCACTACGCAAGCTCAAAAAAATGATCTTTGAATTGCAGTTGAGGGGGAATTGACAACAACAAGCCCCCTCTTCGTATTGAATTGTTTCTGGTGCTGATAAACTCAAGTGCGTGAGACAATTAACTCATGGGTTGCATTGATGAAACGGCCTGACACGACTCTGTTACCGATTAACAATCGTCATGATTCAAGATCACAGACCTTTTCATGCCTGATGGCAATTCTTTGCAGCAGAAAAACCTACAGCCTCCACATTTTGGGGGCTTAGTTTTCATCATTACTATAAAAGACAACTATGACACACTCACCCTCTAAACCTAGTTCTAAACTTGGCACAGTTCTGCGCGTCACTAGTGGCAACTTCATGGAAATGTTTGATTTTTTCCTGTTCGGTTTTTATGCCACGTATATTTCAAAAGCATTTTTTCCCGCTGGTGATGAGTTCGCATCCTTAATGTTGACGTTCATGACCTTTGGTGCCGGATTTTTAATGCGCCCGCTAGGCGCAATATTTCTTGGCGCTTACGTTGACAGAGTGGGAAGACGGCAAGGCTTGATTGTTACCCTGGCATTGATGGCGTTAGGTACGATTTTGATTGCCTGTGTCCCTGGTTATGCAACGATAGGTTATGTCGCACCATTCCTGGTGTTGGTCGGACGGCTGTTGCAAGGTTTTTCTGCAGGTGTTGAATTGGGAGGCGTCTCTGTCTATCTGGCCGAAATGGCTACACCCGGGCGCAAAGGTTTTTATGTTAGTTGGCAATCGGCAAGTCAACAAGTCGCCATTATCGTTGCTGCAGCATTGGGGTACGCACTCAATAAGATGCTATCACCTGAGGATATTGCTGATTGGGGATGGCGTATTCCATTTTTTGTTGGCTGTATGATCGTCCCGGTGTTATTCGTCATCCGCCGTTCATTGCAAGAAACCGAAGAATTTATGCAACGTAAACATCGTCCAGATGCACGTGAGATTTTTCGGTCGATGATAAAAAATTGGGGCCTGGTGTTATGCGGGATGCTATTGGTTTCCATGACTACCGTGTCGTTTTATCTGATTACTGTCTACACACCAACTTTTGGAAAATCGGTACTCAAGCTAACCACAACTGATAGCTTAATCGTTACTTTTTGTATTGGTATTTCTAATTTTTTCTGGTTACCAGTGATGGGTAGCCTGTCAGATAAGATTGGGCGTAAGCCGTTGTTACTCACCTTTACGATCTTGACTATCTTGACCGCTTATCCTGTCGTGAGCTGGCTTACCAATGATCCAACTTTTTCAAAAATGCTCATCGCTGAGTTGTGGTTATCGTTCTTATATGCCAGTTATAACGGCGCAATGGTGGTAGCATTAACAGAGGTCATGCCAGTTGAAGTCCGTACCGCCGGATTTTCGCTTGCATATAGCCTCGCGACTGCGATTTTTGGAGGATTCACACCAGCAATTGCAACTTGGCTCATTGAGGTGACTCATGACAAGGCGGCGCCTGGCCTCTGGATGTCATTTGCGGCTATTTGTGGTTTGACTGCCACCTTGATCTTATACCGTAAAGCCGCAAATCGAGGCGTAAAGGCAGTTTAATCGAATATAGTTATAACTTAACGATCAGGTAAGGGATTTGCTGTCTATCTCGATTGCGAGTCCCGCCGTTACGGTTAGTCGTCAAATAAAAGCACCATTCTTCAAAATGTAGCTTGAAATTTCCTTCAACGCAATTATCATCATAGATGATGTTAGTGAATATTTAAGATATTGGCCTGGTTGGGTTTCAATATCATAGTAGTCATTTTCGAGCCATTTCGTGGAATTTTCTCAATTTCCCTGAAACAATTATTTTAGTAGCAGCGCTTAAAAAATATCGGGCATTTCAGGCGGCATCATCCAAATCCGATGACGATGTGGAGGTTTTTAAATGTACGCGGTTTTCAAAAGACTTTCTTTGTTGTGGATGGTGTTTTGCATATCGCAAATGACAGTGCCTATTGTATTCGCGCAAGCGCCTGTATCGAGCATTGCTGCTTTTGATTATCCGCCGTATTTAGCGGCGAACGAACCCAAAGGTGGTCTCGTCGGTGAAATTGTTTTAAATTCCTTCGAATTAGAGGGGCACAAAGTCCAGCTGATTTTTTTACCAACGGCTCGCTTTGTCGCCACCGCATTCAATAGTCAAAAGTCTGCATGTATCATCACAACAAATAAAAACCTCAAAAGATTGTCACCAGAGGAACAACTACAAGTATTGAGTTCCCCTCCTATCGCCCAAATAATGATGGTTCTGGTCGCCTATCAACCAGACAAAATTCTTCCAAAATTTGATTCGCTCGAAGATCTTGCAGGGAGATCTATCATTGCCATCAGGTCTTCAAACTACACAGCGAGCTTGATAGCGGCAGGTGCTTCAGTGCATGAAGCGGCAATCGAATCGCAATTGCCCATGTTGAAATTAGGTCGGGGGAAAACTCGCACTCATGGGTGATTTACTCGCAAGGCGAATGATCCAGAAATCATACGCCAACGAAACCGAGAATTTCATCATTCTTCCGAAGCAAGTCGATACCCTACCTCTACTGTTTGTTTGCAATAAACAACATCCCGATGGATCGATTCTCTTTGAACGCATTAAAACTGGGTTTCAACAACTCTACAAAACGGGGAAATATCGCAAACTCTTAAATACTTACTACGGCCCCAAGCTATCAAAGGAATACGAAAAAAATATCGAAACCCTGGTTGCGCCCTGGTCGTCTTATCAGCCTTGAGATTGGTCTTGCATGAGGAGCCATATGTTCAAAGCAGCGGATTCTTAGACTCAAATTCTCATTGAAGCAAAAAAAGAAAAGAAAAAAAGTTCACCAATCTTTAAACGGATGCTTCAATAAATTCGCATTAGCGTATCTTCGGTCATGACTAACTTCTTCACCTAACCAATCTGGTCGTAAAAAATCATGGTGTTCTGATGGTAGTTCAATCTCTGCGACAACTAAGCCAGCGTTAGCGCCTAAAAATTCATCAATTTCCCACATTAGATCGCCCATAGGGAGTCGATAGCGATATTTCTCTATGGGTGGTTGTAAACAAACTGTATTCAACAATTCTTTTGCGTCCGCCAAAGGAATGCTGTAATTCCATTCCCCACAGGAAATACCCGTTGAAATACCCTTAATCGTCAGCTCGGCTGACTCGCCGTCAATTCGAACTCGTACAATACGACCCGGTTCAGAACTCAGGTAAGCTTGTTTCAGATAGCTACAAGATGCTTGTGCTTTCCAGTCGTTATTGTTGACTAAAAATTTGCGCTCAATTTCGATTCCCATGCTTGTTCCTATTTTAAAAAATATGAGGGAGTATCTTCCTATCAAAAGCAGTTTGCAATTCGCTCCAAGAAAAAAAGAGTGCCGCATTCTTTGTGGCACTCTTTTTTTCAAAGATATAAGTGTAACCAGGAAGACGATATTTACAGTCGCCCTCAAGCCAGATTTAGTAGACTTTATTTCACCGTCAAAGACGTCGATAAGGACGTCAAAATCGGCTGTAACATTGCTTCGCCCAACTTCACGCTGCGTGCGCCATTCCAGCCCACTTCGGCGTCTGGCAAATTATCGTTATCTTTGAAGGGTAATTCCAGAGTGAGCGAAACGCATTTAAAGGTATGCCCAATATATTTGGATGCCAACTTCAAGACATCCTCGTTATATTTTGATGCTGCGTAACCCACTTCTGTTTGGAAATCTGGGCTGGCGGCACAGAAACTATCAACAAAAATTTGCTGCTCACGTGCTTGCTGCTCAGTAAATCCTGCCAGCATTTCGCTGCCAGCGACGAACACGTAAGGCAATGCTTCATCACCGTGGATATCCAGGAATAAATCACAGCCAGTTTCATGGATCTTATTTTTTACATGAAATACTTCCGGGCTTGTTTCCAACGATGGCATCATCCATTCGCGATTTAAGTTTGCACCTGCTGCATTTGTTCGTAAATTACCGCGATAGGCACCGTCTGGATTCATATTCGGAACGATGTATAAAACAGCTTTCTCCAAGATGCTGCGCGCGATTGGATTGGAAGGATCAAGTAATGCATCAAGCACACCTTCAACCAACCATTCTGCCATCGTTTCACCTGGATGTTGACGTGCAATGATCCACACTTTTTTCTCAGCGTCTGGATCCCCTACTACAACCATATTCAGATCGCGACCATCAACTGTATTTCCGAGGTCAACCACTCTTGCTAATGGTGAATGTTCCACGCTCCCCAATAATGCAAGATGACGCTCCCAGCTATAGGGCTCGAAGTACGCGTAATAAACGCTATCGCATTCTGGCGTGTGGCGAATGGTCATCACCTCGCCATCGAATTCAGTATCAACGCGAAACCATGTCTCACGGTCATAACTTGCGACAGCGCGATAATTTTCCCATCCCTTTGCATAGGTTGCTTTTCCTGCATTTAATATGCGTATTTCAGCTTGTTGCCCCCGTGCGCCTTGCAAACGAAAATGAAACCATTGCCAGATATCTGCATGGGAGTCTTTGCGCAAATTGAGTTCTATTGCCCCCGCCTGCTCTGCTTTAATTACCTCGATAGCACCGGCATCGAAATTTTGGCTGATTTTAATTGTCATAGTTATGATCTGTTTTGTCTGTTCTTACCGCAGCGAATTGAATCTACTCAGCTTCAATTGCCTACTGCGACCTTGAACATCTATTTTCGCCGCTTTTTAAAGATTATGAAAATAAATTAGTCACAATTTTCAAAAAATAATCATTTAAATTTTCATCTTTAATGATACTCCCCTAGTTTCAAGCACGGGAATGGTAAAAATAGTTTTAATGCACTATAATATTTGGCTTGTCGGGGCGTAGCGCAGCCTGGTAGCGTACGTGCATGGGGTGCACGGGGTCGCAAGTTCGAATCTTGCCGTCCCGACCAATAAAATCAATGACTTAGGCCAATCAGCAGATTGGCCTTTTTGCTTTCTGGAGATTTTACCCCAACATTTACCCCTACAGTTTTCCTGACCGAAATTTACCCCTCAGCGTAACTTCGACAGCTTTTAGTCGTTCACCGTAATAGCAAACGGGTATTTTGTACCAAACTCGTCTGGGAAAATTCCTCTGAAAAATCCCGATAGACCTTTGCGCCAATCAATCAGTTTAGAAGCTTGTATCAGCTTACCAAATGCCAAGATTAGTGCTGATTATCAGGTCGCCCAAATAAGCAACCGCTATGCTCTGTTAGCGGTCGCCAAAATAATGCTCGTTCCAACATATTCGAAATGCATTTACGCAGTTACTGAGCGATATTGGGGTAATTTGGTTGAGGCATTTCAATCCCTCCTTCGAAGTGCAGACCAAGAAATCAGCGCCAGCATCCAACGTATAGCAGATAAAAATTCAATCCTTTGTTGTGTTGCGCCGCAGAGAAACACACTTTGCAACGTGCATATTCCCACAAGCACCAAGCACAACTTCTAAGAAAACTTGAAAAATAGATTGGTAAAAATACGACAAAATCTAAAATCTAAGTTTTTTAAAAAGCGCTTTTACACTGTTTTCCAGATCACAGCAGGTAGCCACAGTGGCGCTCTGTTTTGTTGGTTGTAATTGACGACTAAAGTGGACCCACAAAGCCAGACAAGAGTTTAAGGAGTACCCTGCAAGAAGCTAAGCAACGAAAGCAGGCGATGAGCGAACTCAAAAGAAACAGTTTTAGCGGGCAACAAAAGGCCAAAGTGGCTCTGGAGGCAGTACGAGGTCTCAAGACGATCAATGAGATTGCCCAAGAGCACAATGTGCATCCGACTCAAGTCAGACAATGGAAGAAAGAGCTGGTTGATCAAGCTGCACTCTTTTTTGATGCCAAGCGTGGTCCCAAACCAGTTGATGCTCAAAGTGACCCAGAGCGGCTGTACGCCAAGATAGGTCAACTGAACATGGAACTCGATTGGCTCAAAAAAAAGTCCGGGATCAGCCGGTAGAAGATCGTCAGGCATGGGTAGTGTCTGATGAGCATATCGGATTGACGGTGCAATGCAAATTGGCTGGTGTAGCCCGTGCCACTTATTACGACAAGAAACAGCGGCAACGGCAGAAAGTTGATGAAGCCGAATTAGTTTTGCTGGACCTACTTGATACCGAATACACCAGGCATCCGTTTTACGGTAGTCGGCGCATGACGGTCTGGTTACGTTTGCTGGGATATCTGATCAATCGTAAACATGTCCAGCGACTGATGCAAAAGTTAGGGTTAGCAGGTATGGCTCCAGGCCCCAAGACCAGCGTTGCGCATCCGGGACACAAGATTTACCCTTATTTACTGCGTGGTTTGCCAGTGATCCGGCCGAATCATGTGTGGAGTGTCGACATAACCTATGTTCGGCTGTCGAGGGGATTTGTGTATTTGGTCGGCATCATGGACTGGTACAGCCGCAAGGTGGTAAGCGTCCGACGCAACCATCTAGCAATGATGAAATGAACGCGCCACACTCCTTCGTTTCAAAGTTAAGGAGAAGGCATGAGCCACGACCCAATACAAATATCGCTATGGAATCAACGCCTGCAGG
>NZ_JBMPPH010000074.1:0-9752 GCF_049340285.1 Undibacterium sp. SXout20W
CTTGGGTAAGATGTGTGTATGTCATTTCGGGCAACTTTGACTTGGAGGTCTGGAAGGCCGGATGCTACTGCATCTTCCCACCTTTAACCATTTATCTTCAGTTGCACTTCATAGTTGAACTCGCGAACTCATTCGTAAAGGTGTTTTGCAAATTAATACTCTTCCCTTGAACATTTTTGTCAAAGTCTTGTAAAACGCTGAGCACTGTAGATGGGCCGCCTTCCGGCATAATGCCGTCAGCAGTGTACATTTCCTTACCATTTTTAAGTGCCAACACGTAATTTTCTTTATCATTTGCAAAAAATTCGACTGGCATCTGCTCACTGATTTCCTGGGCAGAATGTGTTTGGATATAGGCTAACGCCTTGCCTAACGCGGTCACAATTTTTTGAACTTCACTACGATGCGATACAATCCAGGCATTGGGCATATAGAGGCACGCGGCTGGATAAGATCCACCAAATGCAGCACGCGTCTCTTTTATGCCACGTAAATCCAACAAAATTTTTGCCCGCCCCGTCGAAGTAAGTCGTGAAATCGTTGGTTCAGTAGAAATGCCAGCTTGTATGCGCCCTTGCATTAAGGCAGCGATAAAATTATCGCCAGCACCCACTGGCAAGACGTTGATAGCACTCCTTTTGAGACCGGATTTTTGTGCGAGAAAGCGAAAAATCGTATACGTCGATGACCCTAAACCCGTCACGCCTACCGAGTTTCCCTTTAACTGCGCAATTGACGTTATTTCCTTTGATGCTTTTTCCGAGACCAATAATGCTTCCCCGGGCGTTTGTGTTAATTGAATTACCGACTTAACCAACTTCCCTCTTGCCTGCAGATTAATGGTGTGATCGTAAAAACCGACCACACCTTGCACGGAGCCCGAGAGCAACTCAGTCTCGGCATTGTTGCCATTTCTATCCGTTAAAAATTCAATATCCAGTCCGCTTTCTGCAAAATAGCCCAGTTGCTCCGCGAGCTTAACTGGCAGATAAATCTGCTTTTCGATACCGGCAACCATTATGCTAATTTTTTCGGCGGCGAAAGTCGCCGTGGTCAGCATGCATGAGAAACCCGCCACCATCAGCTTAGATGAAAATGTCATGTTGCCTCCAATCGGAATTTATTTTCTTTTTTATGTAGTGCTGGAACTAATTTTTAATCTCATGATTTTAATGCCATGATTTTAATGCCATGATTTAGTAGCGACAATTTTGAAACCATAATTTTGAAGTCATGATGTAGAAGTCATATTGTGACATCATCAAATGAACGACAAAAAAACGCCTTGCTATCTGTCATTCATTCGTGTTCGATAGGGAATCTCACCTCTACCTGCAAACCACGACCATGCGCTGGATCACACAAACGAATGGTTGCAGCTAAGGAATCACAGATGCTTTGGGCAATAGGCAAACCAAGCCCGGAACTATTCGACTTTTTCTCGTCAACGCGATAAAAACGTTCAAATACTCGTTCCCGGTGCTCAGAAGAAATCCCAGGGCCGTTGTCAAGTACCGTGAGTAACGCCACCCCATCTTCCATAGCCAGACTCAGAGTAATCATTCCACCGATCTGGATATGCTGAATCGCGTTATTAACTAAGTTAGCAATCAGCTCTCTGAGTAAGTAAGGACTGGCACGTACCATCACCGATTCATCTAACTCATCAATGCCAAGATCAAGCTCTTTCTGTTGCGCCAGTAACGCCAGATCAACCACAACTTGTTTGATTAATTCTGACAAGTTCACCAATTTTCCGAGAATAGCATTGGCTTGATTTTGTTCCGCCGCCGCCAGTATCAGCAATTGATTAATGACCTTGGTGCCCTGCGATATGGTCGTTTTTATGTCGTCCAGAACTTGTTGTTGATCCTTATCGTTTGCTGGATTGCGTTTCGCAAAATCGACTTGAGAATTAATAATAGAAAACGAGGTACGTAACTGATGCGCAGTGTTGGCAACAAATTGCTCATAGGAAGACAATGTTTTATTAAGTCGCGTCACGTAATCGTTGATGGCAAAAATGACTGGTTTCAATTCTTTGGGCGCATCCTCGGCAGACAAGCTTTCTAAGGATCCGGTACGACGATGTCGCAGCTTTTCTCCAAACTGAATTAAGGGCAGCATCATCCAACGTAATCCAACCATCAAACCAAAAACCACAATCGCTAACAAAATCAAATGCTCGCGTATTGTCCGGCTGAACAAGTCTCTTCGAAATGCGTGATGACTATGTAGTGTTTGTGCCACTTGCGTAATGCTGGTTTCATTACCAACACCATTGGCAAGCACCTCTTCATAGGCAATCACGCGAACCGGCTCACCTCGAATCGTCGACAGATAATATTGCTCCTTCTCGATTTTTAATGGCGCAGTATATGGAAGCAATTCTTCATTGCCAGCAACTAACTTGCCACGACCAGTTCGTATCGTAAAGTAAATATGATCTTTGAATTCATTGGCAAATAATTCAAATGCTGCGGGTGGGATACTGATTTCGTAATGATCGTCCACCTTTTCTAGCTGCTCAGAGATGGTCTTTGCCGACCCTTTAAGTAGCTGCTCTTGCACTAAGGTTGCGACACGATCTGCATCGCGGTATCCCATCAATAAATCGACCACCGATATCAATACGGCGGGTAAAAATACCCACAGCGCCAGCTGAGTCCTTAAACTATTAAGTTTGCGCTTCATACGTCAACATATAGCCCAAGCCACGCAAGGTAATAATTTGCGCGCCAGAACCTTCAATTTTCTTTCTCAGTCTCACAATATAAATTTCCAAAGCCTTGGGCGACACACTGTCATTGAGTGTAAATAAACTATCCGTCAGATTCTTTTTTGAAACTGTCTTATGAGCATTACGAATCAGCGCTTCTAAAATCGAATGTTCGCGCGGGGTAAAACTTAAATCTTGTCCGTGAGCATTAAAAATCTTGGAGTTACTGTCGTAATGTAAGGTGCCGCAGCTAATCAAAGGACTTGCCTTGCCTTTAGACCTTCGTAATAAAGAGCGCAGACGAGCCTCCAACTCATGAATATCGAATGGCTTGGCCATGTAGTCATCTGCGCCAAGATTAAGATTCTCAATCACATCGCTCAGCGTATCAAGCGCACTGATGATCAATACGGGCACTTCATTGTTTCGGGAACGCAAATTTTTAAGTAGTGTCTGACCTTTGATACCAGGCAACGTCAGGTCGAGCAGAATTGCATCGTACGTCTGCGTCAACAAAAAATGTGCCGCATCTTCGCCAGAAAAAGCCTGCTCCACCGCATAGCCAGACTGCGTTAATAGTTTTGTGAGCCACGTCGATAGCTCACGATTATCTTCAACCAAGAGTAATTTCATGGTCCTAAGGGTAAATCAATTTGATGATTTCTGTCACCTTCGTCGCATTTATTCCACAAGCTTTTGACTGAAGGCATTTAGAAGGGTGTCATGTTTTACATTGCGTCTGGATAACAGAAAATCCAGTTTGGATTACTCTGCAGAACAAAATATATAAAAAACATCGAATAATGACTCACAATCAGGAGACAACGGTATGAAAATCAAAATCCTTACGGTCGCTATTTTGGCAAGTTTGGGCGGCGTAGTTCAAATATAAATGATATTAAAATTACAATAATTTAACATTTAAGTGTCACGATAGTTGTTGATATACAAGATAAAAACGATCACTTTTATCATGGTTACGCAAATGTTGGCGCAATTGAGGTAGCTATGGCTATCAAGGCTAAAGTCTAAAGTCTAAAAAATCACAACAAACAAAAATGGCTTTGTTGATTCAGTTGCCATGCATCGGCCACTAAAATACACGGCCACAAAGTCTAATACAGGAGACAAGATGAAAACAACAACAGCAGCCCGGCAAACGACTGAGCTTGATCGCTCACCATTGTGGCCAAATGCGTGGTGGAAATTAATGGAATACCGCATTGGGATTATTCCATTCCCAATTTATTGCTTATTGCTTGCGCTGATTATCGGTTTTGTGTCTAGCGGCAAAGTGCCGACGGATATTTCAGTATCAATCGCAATTTTGGCAGTTGGTGGGTTCACTTGTGCCGAATTCGGTAAGCGTTTGCCCCTGGTTCGCCATATCGGTGCTGCGGCAATTTTCGCCACCTTTATTCCGTCCTATCTGGCATTTAGTCATTTGCTACCCGATTTAGTTCTGAAGAATGTGGTCGAGTTCACCAAGACAAGTAATTTCCTTTATTTATTTATTGCGTCAATTATTGTCGGTAGTATTCTGAGTATGGACAGAACCATTCTGATCCAAGGCTTCCTTAAGATTTTTATTCCGCTGGCGGCGGGAACTGTCGTTGCCAGCATCGTTGGCACACTGGTCGGTAGCATGCTCGGACTTGGTGCTTTCCACACGTTTTTCTACATTGTTGTACCAATTATGGCCGGCGGCGTGGGTGAAGGGGCGATTCCTTTATCAATTGGCTACTCCAGTATCTTAAGTCAATCGCAAGGTGATATTTTTGCTCAGGTTCTGCCATCGGTTATGCTGGGAAGTCTGACTGCAATTTTACTGGCAGGAAGCCTGAACTTTGTGGGTAAAAAATATCCACATTTAACTGGCGAAGGCCGTCTTCAAGAAGGTGAAAATAGTAGCTTTAATGCAGCCGAAGATGGAATACCAGCAGGTACGACTATTGCTCACATTGCCGCAGCCGGTATCACTGCCATTTCACTTTACATGGTTGGTATGATGTGCTTTAAGTTATTTGGCTTTCCTGCGCCAGTAGCGATGCTGTTCGTAGCGGTTGTTTTTAAATTGTCGCGCGCTGTTTCGCCGCAATTAGAGCAAGCATCATTTGTGGTCTATAAGTTCTTTTCAACCGCAGTAACGTATCCGTTACTCTTTGCGATTGGCGCGTCGATGACCCCTTGGGATAAATTGGTTGCCGCGTTTAACATCACCAATTTGATTACGATTATCGCAACTGTCGTCACACTGATGGCGACAGGATTTTATGTAGGTCGGCGTTTGAATATGTACCCCATCGAAGCTGCCATCGTCAATGCATGTCATAGCGGTCAAGGTGGCACTGGGGATGTCGCCATTTTAACCGCAGCGAACCGCATGCAATTGATGCCATTCGCGCAAATTTCTACACGTATTGGCGGTGCAATCGTGGTTACGCTATCCTTATTCGCACTCTCTCAGCTCAAATAACGGTACTCGCCTGCCCCATCAGTGATCCCAATGAATGACTGTCATTGAATACGGTCATTCACATCATGATGGATCAGTCTTTTTGCGGTCGCGATCTGCGGTAGATAAAGCAATCGCCACCGCCTGCTGAACTGCTTTACTTTTTGTATGAGGGTGGCTACTGCCAATATGGCCGGACTGTTGCCATTCATCGACAATCAATTTAATGTTCTGGCTAATCGCGGTTTTTGTGCCATTGTGATTAAGGGGCATAGACATCCCTGTTCGTGATTAAAGAGCGAATATGATCAACTTGAATCAGTCCAGCATAGATCTGACCATTCATTCACTGGCTATTGATTCTTCAGGTGTAACCAGATTTCATTGCGGCGTAAAAACCAAGGCATAAATGGGGGATCATAACGCGAATAAACAGGATCACCTTCCCACGCCAAATTCGCTGATTTTAAGGTTGACTGTAACAAGCCTAAATGTTGATTATAGTTATCCTCTGACCAAAAGCCGGAATAGCGAATCACAGCTAATCGCGCTGCAGCCACCTGTCGCAATTTGATACGTGGATCGATAGGCTCAGGTGCGTTGCTGAGGTTGATATCTTTAGGTAATACAAATTGCACTAAAAATCCCGCTTCGGTGGCTGACTGCGTTACTGGCGCTGTCATCGCTAATTTAACCGGTTCGGCGGTCTGCGTCACTGGCGCCGTCATCTCAAGCTTACGCGAGCCTTTATTTTTGCCGAATATATAGGCAGCCAAGATCGGAAACGCTCGATTCCCCGCTTGTTCTGCCGCACCTTCAACGACCACTTCGGCAACGGTGTAAGCCGCATAATCCCTAATTTCTATGCCATTGATCCGTTCAACGATTTTAAAATCCGGTTCTTCTGTTGCTTGACTTATCATCGGAAAAATCCCAAAAAATATTGTTGCCACGATAAAACCTGGCAAAAGGAGTCTGCTAGCGTCAAGTTTCATTAGTACGATTCCTTTTTTGTAGTGGTCAGCAACGAGATATCATCAGATTGAACTTTCATCGAAGCGCCGAACGTTTCGCTGAGAATTTAATTTTATCGGAATAGCTATAGTAGCGACTGTTCGCTGAAACACGTAAGTATTTTTGTAAGATAACATGTGACGCTGTCACGTATCATCCAAAACTTCGTGAATCCACCCGTACGGGCACAAAGTTTGCATAACTTGATTGATCGGCGATATGTCGATTCCCCTATTTTTCAATATTTTTGAATTGATTTGTTCATGTTTCGTTTTCTGCGGCGCCCATTGGCACACTCTGATTCGACCTTACACCAGCGTCCACGATTGGTAGCAATCACGGGACCGCTCCTGGCAGAACTGGTTCTGGGGATTTTTGTTGGACTGGTAGGATTGTGGTTGGCTTCTAAAGTTTCAGATACTGCATCCGCTGCTTTCGGGTTGGCGAACCAAGTACAAGCAACGTTTTTTCTACTATTCCGTATCATTGGCATGGGTGCAAGTGTCGTCATTACCCAAAATCTGGGTGCTCGCAATCGTAAAGCGGCCGATGATATGGCGCGTGCGGCTTTAGGTGCTAGCACCTGGATAGGCGTTGGCGCGGGCGGTACCCTGGCATTGCTGGCCGGCCCGTTGTTGCAATTACTTAATGCACCGTATGATGTGATGTTGATTGCCACGCCCTATCTGCGCATGCTGTCCCTGGTGTTGCTGCTTGATGCATTCAATGCGTGCATGGGCTCTGTCATGCGCGCTCATATGTATACGGCAGATACACTGATGACCATGATTGCGATGCACGTTTTTCATTTATTACTCGCGTTTCCATTAATGCATGGATGGGGACCGATCCCGGCAATGGGAATCATTGGTTTTGCTTTAGCTGCGGCACTTAGCCGACTCTTTGGGGTAGGCTTGCATTTGATGCTGTGGCAGTGGCGTTTGAACTTAGTACCCAAAGCGAACGATTGGTGGCAGTTAAGACGAAAATTGTTAGTGTCGACCTTGCACATTGGCTTACCGGGTGCCGCTGAAAATATCGCTTATCGTCTGGCCTTGCTTGCAACAGTCTCGATGACAGCAACGATGGGAGCAGATGCCTTAGCTGCCCATAGTTATACAACGCAACTTTCATTTTTTATTCTGGTCTTTAGTCTGGCGGTTGGATTTTCTTGCGAAATCATGGTGGGACATTTGATTGGTGCACGTCAATTAAGACAAGCCCATCAATTAGTGAGCAAAAGTCTGAAGCTGGCAATATTCGTTTCGACGTCGGTCGCGTTATTGGTCGCCTTATCAGCCCCATGGTTGATGAGTTTTTTCACCCACGACAAAGCCATCATAGCGACCTGTACGAGCCTACTCTGGATTACCGTCATCCTTGAGCCAGGGCGTGCATTTAATCTTGTCGTCATTAACGCTTTACGTGCGACAGGCGATGCCCGTTTTCCAGTGGCAGCCGGCATAGCATCAATGATCCTTGTAATGACCGGCGGCGCCTGGATCTTTGGTGTTTACTTTCATCTCGGGCTCATAGGTATATGGATTGCCTATGCCTTGGATGAATGGACACGTGGCCTGATCATGTGCGCACGTTGGTGGCGGAGAGGTTGGATTCCGGCGGTACGCACGACAAATCGTCGCTTACGTCACAAAGACACACTTAATGATCAATAAAAAAAATCAGGAATAATGTCGTTTTGTGTTTACGATTGGTTTCGATGATCGCTAATTTGCTAATGCGCTAATGCGTTAATGCGCAAAACGCAACTTATTCTACCCATCAATCAGTCATCGACCTTCCACAAAAGGTTAGCCATTGATTGGTCACAGATTTTTATAGAGTTCCAGTACTTTGAATGCGATTTCTAGTCTGGATGAAATTTCCAATTTTTCTAGGATTTTATTCACATGCGTTCTGACGGTCCAATAACTGATATTTAATTTATTCGATATCGCCTTATCACCATTACCTTCAAGAAGCAAACAACATACAAATGACTCTCTTTCGGTCAGTCTAAATATTTTTTTCAGCAAATCCATAGTCACATCTGTGCTGAAATTAATATGCTCACGATTTTGGGTTACGTTAAATTCTATGGAATTTTTTTGATCAAGCTCCGAAAGTTTCTCTATATTCCTTTGGTCATCCCTTGGATGTTTTACAAACGACTTAAAATCAACGCCAATTCCAGAGATCATTCCAATAGGCGATCCAGCTGATAACATTAAGTCTCTTATATTTCCCCGTTGATTTTTCGCATTTATATTCATCTCTTCGATGATAAATTTTCCGGCGATTGTTTCCAATCTTAGATACAAGAATATGGTCGGATGCAAAAACGCATCATCGTCCTGTGATTCAAGATAGTCTAAGTAATAATCGAAAATATTATTTGCACCTTGAAAATCAATATGTTTTTCGAGAGGGATATTGTGTTGTACAAAAAAACTATTTAACTGGTCTGCCGTTGCGCTAGGACCCAATAGATATTTATCAACACTACCATCGATTTTTTTAATGTATGCAAGCTTATCCAGTTTAACTAGTAAGATTGACTTTTCGTTTTTTAAGGGACTATTAAATGGGTTCTTCGTTCCTTGCAAGTCAATGATAATCTTCGCTTCTTCCCGTTCTGCATACTGAAGTAAGGTCTTGATATCGTCTAGCGAAATAGGGGTACATACTCCATCGGGTACGGTCACTATTTTTCCGAAACAATTTTCTACCCAGGCCGACACGTTCCAATAAATGGCATTTTTAGACCGACTATACTCAGAAGTATCGACTAGAGGCATCGGTGAAAAATTACTTTTTTCAATGCAAGACAGATCCTGATCTAAGGTCAAATGGTCAAGTGATGAAATGCTGGATTCCTGTGCAGAAAAAAGTCTCAACATATTGCTCTTTCAAAAATAAATGCTGATTTCAAACTAATGACAAAAATGACCACTGAACAATGACTAACGGTGACAAATGAGATCAAAAAAACGCACTTTGTTTTTATAGTTCCATGCGACAGTTTTTAATGGCATACGATGAATTGAACATACCGTCGGCATTTACCACTATTTCGTTTCAAAGCGTCTTCACAAGAACGATTTGCCTCATCGGCAACATAGTAATGATGCTACTTCGCTTATTTCCTGCGTTTAATTAATTTCAGCTCGTTCATTGATATGAAACGCTGTTCATTATTTTCAAAAATGCAACAAGACATTCATCGATCCGAACTCATAAAAAAGTGATCCTGAATTGATAACCACTATTAGCTTTTATAGAACCATTGCTTTCCGATGCCACATAATGTTTCAACTCAGATATCGTGCAAAATAATAGAATTTTATTGATTAGGAATGACATCGTGAACTAACACTTCAAACAACTAAGCAGAAATTCTCATAAAGAATTTCTGCTCAAAACGATTCTGATTTAACTTCGCGAGTTCAACTATGAAGTGCAACTGAAGATAAATGGTTAAAGGTGGGAAGATGCAGTAGCATCCGGCCTTCCAGACCTCCAAGTCAAAGTTGCCCGAAATGACATACACACATCTTACCCAAG
>NZ_JBMPPH010000075.1:0-9349 GCF_049340285.1 Undibacterium sp. SXout20W
GGTGAGATGTGTGTAGTTCATTATGCAATTTCGACTGGCCGGTCAAAAAGGCACAAATGCTATCGCATCTTGCCCTCATTAACCGGTACCGTTCATAAATTGCACTTCATCCTAGAATTCGCCTTATAATCATCCTTTTTGTTATTGGGAAACTTTTCTTTTAGGCGACCAAATTCAGGCGTCTACATTACCCAAAGAAGCTGCCTTCAAAGCGGCAACTATAAGTTTAGCGGCTCCCTGGAATTATACAATCCGTCCACTAACGAAAATGGGCATAGAATAGACCTACAAAAGTATTAAGTAGTCGCGGTTTTATAGCGGCAATTCAACCGCTCTATAGTAGGAGAATTCTATGAATGGCAAAAAAATTGCTCACTTAGCCATGATTGGCCTACTTCTGTTTAGCCTATGTGCATGCCAAAGTTGGGGCGTGGGCTCTGTGCAACCCAGGCAAACCGAAGCCGAAGTAATCAAGAAATTAGGTCCTGCCACCCATATTTACAGCAATGGCGACCAACACATTCTGGAATATATGCATGGGAGAATGGGACAAGTCACGTTCATGGCGACCTTTAATCAAAACGGGGTACTGCTTTCTTACCAACAAGTATTAACGATGGAGACGTTCTCTAAAATCAAGATTGGTGAAGCTGATAAAGCAACGGTATTAAGAACGATCGGCGCATCCAGCCTGACTAATTTTTACTCGCGCACAGGCCTAGAAGCATGGTCGTATCCATTTAAACAGGATGGTGCATGGGACAGTTTGATGGCAGTGTATTTTGATAGCAATGGTATCGTGACAAAATTAGAAAATGGCCCCGATCCACTTTTTGATCGCGAAAGCCGCGGACGACGTTGATGCAATGGTGTGATTTATGAACCTGTAATGCTGCCACGAATGCTGCCACGAAACTAATTCAAAAGAACTATTGCTGCCTAAAAAAGAAGCCCGCACAAGCGGGCTTCTTTTTTAGACAAAATCGATGTCGACCTGCCGACAATTTTTGCTGTTATTTTTAGTCAGTACGCATACAACTAATCTGTCGGAAGCTACCACCATTTATTTGTACAGAGCGCCCTGAATCAGAAACGATTTCTTCTGGCAGGGTGAAACCTATGCTGGTACTGATATCGGCGTAATTCTCCCACTGCAATTTACCGTAATTGACGCTGCCGTTGATGACACGGCCTGCTGTGCGAATTTGAATTTTTTCGCCGCCATGCTTATAGTACAGCGAGAATTTTCCGGTATATCCCGGACACTCAAATTGCGTCATCGGCGCAGGTGCGGGAATAAAACTCTTACCGAAATGCGTAAATACAAAGATAAGCAAGGCTGTTAAACATATACCGCCGATCAAGAAACCGTTCTCTCTTAATTTACTTAATAGACAGGATACTTCGGCCGGAATTTCCTCAAACTCGCCTTCTTCATCCTCTTCATCCGCGTCATACTCTTCATCCCCATCATTCGCTTTATCCGCTTTATCCTGAACATCATCGTCGCGTGTCACGACAACGTCTGACACGGTCGCAATAAGGGAAGTATTTTCTGGACTAGATGCCTGATTAATTCCAGCATCATTATCGAGGGTAGTGTGATTGGTGACACTATCTGGAATCACAGAAGCGGTGATAGAAGTGGTGATAGAAGTGGTGATAGAGGCGGTGATAGAGGCGGCGATAGAGGCAGGTAGTGTTCTATGCAGTGCACTATTGTTGTCTGGCGATTCTACGGTTACTTGAGGTAGATTTTCTTCTTGTGAAGAAGACATAACCGTAACGCTCTCTGCAGATGCTGATGTTTGGGACATCGCCAGAATACGCGCTGACCGATCCGCTTTTTTTCTTGCAGCCAAGTCGTTAATTCCCCACGCCTGGCGTACATCTTTGACGATTTTGCTTTGTACCAAAACAAAAATGGCGCTGAGTACGGGGATTAGGACTGCCAGCCCTGGCGATTGTGTATTTACCCAATCAGCAATTAAAGGATCAGCAACGGCAATGTCACCCGCAATCCAACCTAACAGCGCCGCCACGCCAGGAACTAATACCGGGTAGCGGTTTAATAAACCTGTGACGAAGAAGCTGCCAAACATCAACAAGGGAATACTGAGTAATAAACCGAATACCAAAAAAGCCATGTTGTCTTGTGCCACGGCTGCCAGTGCGACCACATTATCCATACTCATGACGAGATCAGCGACAACAACGATACCTACCGTTGACCATAACCTGTCAGTGACAGTTTTTTCGTTATCTGCATCTGGATTTGTGTTTGCATCAGGACTTACATCTGCCGCCTCATCTATACTTTGCTCTTCATCCACCAGTAACTTGAGTGCGATGTATACCAGTGCCACGCCACCGATCAAACGTAACGAGGGCACGGTCAATAAATAACTCACGACGGTCGTCAACACAACACGCAGTAAAAATGCGAAACCGGTTCCCATCAAAATAACCTGACGCATTTGATTTTTCGGTAAGCGACGACATGCCAGTGCGATCAATACCGCATTATCACCACTCAAAATCAGATCAAGAAAGAACACTTGTAGTGTCATTCCTATCGCATGCATGATGCCATCAAAGCCCATTATTTCTCCTTTTGATTGCAGTCATCAAAATACCGTTCATGTGAGTATCCCGGCAATCCCGGCATACAGCCCAAACCCCGCAGTCAGGACAAAAAGCACGCAAACCACCGCGCCGTAATACCCTCCCAAACGCAAAGATAGTGGCAATTCTGTCCGTGCCAGAGAATACAAAAATCCCAACACGATTGGCAACAACAAAGCGTTGATGACGCCTGTGGCAATCGACAAATGAATCAAATTAATTCCTGAACAAACGAGTCCGCCTCCGAGTACCAACATGACAGCAAAGGCCATGTAAAACCAGGGGGCATCTTTTGGTTGCTGTTCCAATGAATGACGCACACCAAGCACCTCGCCTACTGACCACGCCGCCGTAAGGCACACAACGATAGTGGCAACCATGGCGCTCCCCGTCATGCCGATGACAAAGACGATGTGGCCGACGGTATGACCCAGCACAGCCGTAAACGCGTCAGCGATTTGCGGCACGGTTTCAAGTACCACGCCATGTTGACCAAATGAGGCAGCAGCGGCAACTAAAACGGCCGCCTGCACCAACTGGCACAAGGTAGCGCCAATGATGGTCTCAGTGCGGGCAATTTTTAAATGCGACAGGGACAAGCCTTTATCTAACAGTGCCGACTGTTGATAAATCAAGGTCCATGGCATGATGCTGGTTCCCAGATTTGCCGCCATCAGATAAAGAAAACGATGATCATGCATCGGCATTTCCTGAATTTGCTGCACCACCTGCTGCATGTCGGGATGTGCTTTCCAGGCGACCACTAAAAATGCGAGGCCAAACAAACCGAACGCTATCGCAATTTTTTCAACCGAACGATACGAGCCCGTCCACATCATCGTAAAAATCAATACCACCACCAATGAGATCGTCTGCCAGATCGGAATATTCAATAACTGACCAGCGCCAGCCAATCCGCTCATTTGCGTAAGCAACGCCCCAAAACAACTAATAATCAACGTCGACAAGGATAAAAAAGCCATCCCGCGCCCAAAGCGTTGACGAATCAGTTCACCATATCCCTTCCCGGTGCCAAGCGCCAATCTGATCGATAATTCCTGTGCAATGTACAGCAAGGGAATCAACACAATTTGCATGAGTAGCAAACGATAGCCCCATTCAGCGCCACTTTGTGCTGAGGTGATCAGGCTACCGGCATCAGCATCGGCAAACATCACTACCAAACCGGGACCTACTGTCACGGCAATGCGCATTAATCGCTGGCGGCTACTATGATGAATTCGCATCGGGGATTTTAAGATAAGGAAAAACGCGACTGCCAGCACTTAGAAGCAGTAGCGTTTTGATTGTCTTCTGGGTAAAGCTTACTTTTCAACGCTTACCACCACTGTTCGGAGTATCCGACGGCCCCGTTTTAAAATCGCGTAAAAATTCAGCATCTGGCGACAACATCAATGTTGGTGCTGAATCAGCGAGCGATGTGCGATAAGTTTGCAACGATCGATACAGCTTATAAAATTTCGGATCCTTACCAAACGCCGCTGCAAAAATCTGATTGGCCTGTGCATCTGCCTCACCGCGAGTAATATTGCTTTGACGCTGCGCCTCCGACAGAATGATCGCCCGTTCGCGATCAGCAGAGGCTTGAATTTGCTGCGCCCATTCAAACCCTTGCGCGCGTAACTCTTTGGCTTCACGTTCACGTTCGGATTTCATCCGGTCATAGATCGCCTGGCTAGTTTCTAGTGGCAAATCAGCCCGATGGAAACGTACTTCTGTCACCTCAATACCCAATGGGCGTGCTTTTTCTGTGACTTCTTTTTGTATCCGTTCAACAATCTTAGGACGGTCTTTGGACAACAAGGCGGGCAACACAACCTGACCTAATTCACGGCGTAAAGAAGAACTAACCAATTGCGACAACTGTGTTCCAGCTTGGTCAAAAGTTCTTACCGACTGATAAAAACGCAAGGGATTAACAATACGGAAATGCGTGTACGTTTCTACTTCTATTCGCTTCTGGTCGCCCAAAATTACTTGTTCAGAGCGCGGCGTCAGGATTTGTAAGCGCCTGTCGTAATAAATCACCGTATCAAGCATCGGAATCTTGGTTTTCAAACCAGGTTCATTGACTGCAGCAATTGGCGCGCCCAAGCGCACCACCAAGGCCTGTTGATCCTCTGAAATCGTATAAAACGCTGATGACAATAGGGACAAACCAACCAGCACCAAAATAAACAATCCCAGCCTTATTGTATTTTTATTCATTTTTTACTCTCACTGCCAGGTGCATTATTGTTGGCGTTATTGTTGGCGTTATTGTTGGCGTTATTGTTGACGTTATTGTTTGCACTGCCTGGTGTTTTCTCAGAAACAGGCATGTAGGGAACAACACCGGATACGCCTTTACCAGATGAATCAATAATGACTTTGCTGGATTTTTTCAATACAGCATCAACGCTTTGCAAATATAAACGCCAAGCTGTGACGTCTTTGGCCTGGGCGTAGCTTTGATAAACGGATAAGAAGCTTTTCGCTTCGCCTTCGGCTAAATTGACGGCCTGGGTTTTGTACGCCTCGGCATCCTGAATGATGTGCGAAGCCTCACCACGCGCTCTCGGCAAAATATCATTGTGATAGGCTTCTGCCTCGTTTCGCGCACGTTCCTGGTCTGCGCGCGCTCTTTGCACATCATTAAAAGCGTCAATGACGGCTACGGGCGGATCAACCCGCTGCAATTGCACTTGCGTGACATAAATACCGGAATGTTCGTTGTCGAGCAGGGTTTGTAGAAGCAGTTTGGTCTCATCTGCGATTTGCTGACGCTTGTCCGACATTGCCGCCTGAATTGGCGTATGACCTATGACTTCACGCAACGCACTTTCCGCAGCCAGTTTGATCGCTTGCTCAGGATTTTTGACTTGAAAAAGATAGCGACCTGCGTCTTTGACTTTCCAAAAAACTACGCAATCGGCTTCGACAATGTTTTCATCGCCAGTCAACATTTGCTCGTCATGCGAGCTGGAAGTCGAATTATCGGCTGAACTGGCGCGGGCACGTCCCAGTTTTAATTCATTGACTTGCGTTACTTTTGGAAAAAGTACCGTGTCAAACGGATACGGCAAATGATAATGCAGCCCCGATTCGGTAGTGTCGATCCATTTACCAAACCGCAAGACAACGCCCTGTTCCTCGGGTTGAACTTTATAAATTCCTGAAAATATCCACGCCAACGCGATCAAACCAGCAATCAGCCCCAGCCCTTTGGCATTGAGAGCAATATAAAACTGCGCAGCTTTGATTTGCACTGCCTGCAATATACTGTCCACTTTGGATTGCTCATTTGTTGCTGACTGTTGTTCTTCCGGCGGCGCTGAAGACATGATGGATTCCGTTTCTTTGAAGCATAGAAGTTGGACGAACCCGTATCATAAACAAAAAAAGCAACGAAATCGGGCAAAACCCTCGCTGGCCAGTTCTAAAGCCGATTTATTGCAAGCTTGATACGGGGAATTCGTTTTATTGCACGATAAATGCCTGGCATGCGGTGGCTGATTTCATCATGAATCATTAAGTACGCATACTCAAATATTGTCAGGCTATCCTTTGAGCAAGCATCTTACTACTCAGCCCTGCAAGTGACAACCAGCCTATTCTTTGGCAAGGCCATCGCTTTACTTGATGTTGATCTTGATCAAGATCAACATCAACATCAACAACAGCTTTTCATTCGACGCCTGATGTAAGGAGGGAGCAACATACCAAATACGCTCATAAACGGTACAGGCCCAGCTTACACGGGCAGGGCAAAATCTCACCGTCATCTACTTTGATTTACTTTTCCTAGAGTCGCAAAAAAGCTAAGTGGTTGCCGGGCCACGCCCAACGTCGTCCAATTCCAATAAGGGACGATCGCTTCACATATTAAAAATAACGCAAAAAAACGATACAAAAATATGCAAAAAAATAAGCTAAAAAATAAGCTAAAAAAACGCCAAAGAAGCGGACATTGAAATGGACTCGGATAACAATATCTACGCAATCAAAAAATCGAGCGCGCGGTCAAAGTGGTAAAGCGCTCTAAAGCGTATGTCCCCGCTAGAGAGTTACCATTGACATCCAAACCCGGCGACCACACAGCTACCGCTAATTCTCCCGGTACCAACGCAAGAATACCGCCGCCAACACCACTTTTTGCTGGCAAACCGACGCGATATGCAAAATCCCCGGCGGCATCATACGTTCCGCATGTCAACATCAGGGCATTGAGGCGCTTGGCAGAACTTGGATCGAGGATCGCCGTATCGCTCCAGGGAATAGTGCCATGCTGCGCCAAAAAGCTACCCGCCTTCGCCAATTCGGCACACGTCATCGTGATCGAACATTGACGGCAATAGCTGTCTATGACGGTTGCAACCGGATTATGTAAGTTACCAAAATCCTTCATCAGATGCGCAATAGCATAGTTGCGATGGGCGGTTGCCCTTTCTGAGTCTGCGACAGCAGGATCGAAATCGATGTTTGGCTGACCTGAAATAGCCCGTGCAAACTGCAAGACGGCAATATCGGATTGCACAAATCGCGTTGACAAAATATCACTAATCACCAAGGCGCCAGCATTAATGAACGGGTTTCTCGGTTTGCCTTTTTCATACTCGATTTGCACTAAAGAGTTGAAGGGATTACCTGATGGTTCTTGCCCGACACGCGCCCAGATGCTATCGCCCTCGCGCGAAAACGCCAGTGCCAGTGCAAACAGTTTGGTAATACTTTGCAATGAAAACTTCTTTTGAGCGTCGCCAATGGCATAAGTACTACCGTCAAGGCAATAAATCGCCATGCCAAACTGCTGTGGATCGATGGTAGATAGTTGCGGAATATAGCTTGCAACCTGTCCCTGCGACAGAAGCGGTTGCACTTCCGCATGAATTGTTTGCAAAATTGCTTGGTAATCGGGGCTCATTCAGAGTGCTCTTTCTTTGCAAATCGGGTGGCTTGCGTTAGTGATCAATATTGATGCCGACGATTTGCAAAGTATCCCATCTAACTAAAAATATTATTTCGAAATGTCGGTCTTATTCCATCGATGCCAAGGTTTCCAATGTGAAGCCTTCGTCGAGCCAGCCAGTAATTCCACCCGGCATCGTTTTTACTGGTCGACCTAACTGTGCCAATCGGATCGCACCACGGATCGCGCCGTTACAATACGGTCCTGCGCAATACGTAACAAACACGGTACCGTCAGGGTAGTCGGTAAGTTTTGCCGGTACGATTTTACCGTGTGGCAGGTGAATTGCGCCGGAAATATGGCCTTGAGCGTATAAACTCGCACTCCGTACATCTAACAATACAAAATCTTGTTTGCCATTGTTCAGTGCTTCATGCACGTCCCAGCAATCGGTCTCAAATTCGAGTAATGCTGAAAAATGCGCTAACGCAGTCACACTGTCAGCGGCGGGCACTTCGGTCACGTAAGACATCATTCACCTCTTGTTTGCTTAATAAGAGGTTTCATTATCCGGCTTCCATCCATGAAATCATAGTGGCAAATATGCCAGTCTACGGTAATATTACGCCATGAAAAATCACCTCGTCGTGGCGCTTGCTTATGATCAGTTATGTACCTTTGAGTTCGGCTGCACGGTCGAACTCTTTGCACTGCAACGTCCAGAACTAGAGGTCGATTGGTATCAGTTCGCTGTTTGCGCCGCCGAGAAAGGGAAAATTCGCGCCGCTGGCGGTATCACTATTGAAGCGCCCTATTCCCTCTCTCTCATCGACAAGGCAGATACCATTATCATTCCAGGATGGCGAAATCCCGACGAATTACCTGCACTGGCACTACTTAAAAAAATCAGAGATGCACATCGCCGGGGAGCGCGCATTTGCTCGATTTGCTCAGGTGTTTTTGTCTTAGCAGCTGCCGGCATTTTGAGCGGAAAAACCGTAACTACACATTGGCGCTATGCAGAAAAGTTTTCGCGACAATATCCTGATATTGAGCTAAAAACGAATGCGTTGTATGTTGATCAGGAAAATATTTTGACCTCAGCCGGATCGGCTGCAGGCTTGGATATGCTGTTACATCTCGTGAGAAAAGACCACGGCTCGCGTATTGCAAACCTGGTGGCACAGCGACTCGTCGTGGCGCCACATCGTGAAGGAGATCAAGCGCAATTTATGCCGCGGCCAATGCCTAAGGATGAGCATGCACGATTGGCAAAATTAATGACATGGATCAGAACGCATCCCGAACTGCCGCATGACCTGAATTCGATGGCAAAACGTGCAGCGATGAGTATCCGTAGTCTACAGCGTCATTTTAATGAAACTACAGGCTTAGCTCCGGGTGCCTGGTTAATTCGTGAACGCGTCGCCATTGCCAAAGAGTTACTTGAATCTCCGGACATATCACTTTCGCAGGTTGCCACGATGGCTGGCTTTGGTTCTGAAGAATCGATGCGACGTCATTTTCGACGCATGGTCCATACCAGCCCACTGCATTACCGTAAGCAATTCTCTGACCTAGCACAGGATGCGGGTGCAAAGAAGGTTTATCATCGGGTTGATTCCGAACTTAATGAGTAATCACTGGGTAATCACTGGGTAATCACTGGGTAATCACTAAGTAATCACTAGGCGGATTCAATTTCGAAGTGCAACCACATGTTGATGCGATTGTAACTGCTTCATAAATACTTGGTGCGGCGTTTTGAAGCCGAGACATTTTCTGGGACGATGATTTAAGCTGTTCATCGCCCAT
>NZ_JBMPPH010000076.1:0-8019 GCF_049340285.1 Undibacterium sp. SXout20W
TGGGCGATGAACAGCTTAAATCATCGTCCCAGAAAATGTCTCGGCTTCAAAACGCCGCACCAAGTATTTATGAAGCAGTTACAATCGCATCAACATGTGGTTGCACTTCGAAATTGAATCCGCCTATCGCTATGAATTGGTATTTTTCAATTGCAACCACAAGCGATTACCGACAGCAGTCAGGGCTATCAATAACGAAATTCAAACGATATAGTTCAGATTAGATCTATATCGTTTGATAGCGTTTGATAGCGTTTGATCCAGTTTGATGGAGTTTGATAGAGTTTGATAGAGTTTGAAAAATAATGAAGTTCGTTTAACTCGTTTTGAGTCAAGTGATGGAATGCGCGTGAACTTACTCGCATGTGTCTCGATTTTGCCGGACATAGCATAGCGGGTGAAACGCGCTGGCACATTGGCACGAGTACCGAGAATAAGAAAGGCGTTATTCAATGTTCAAAAATTTGTTTGGATAAATTATCCAATCGAGCGATATTGCAACGTCGACTCGAATGCAAATACGAAACCTGCTAGCCTTTTTTTAAGATAGTCTGCGCGGCACGGTAACCCCACCAGGATGCTTCTTCAAACACAGAAAAACCCGATAAGTCGGAATGTGCAAACAAAATAGAACCAGTAAGTTCACGCAATGATTGAAGACCAACATTGCTCCGAAATTGCGGCGCCGGAATCGGCATCGCGTGAGCACGCAAAGTAATATCGACTCGTTCAACATAAGTGCTAAATTCCCAGCCATAGGCTGCTTTTAAATCCGCCATTGCAAGATCTAGCAACTCATCGGGGGTAGCTTTATCCATCCAACGGCGTGCCGCTTCAGGTGTTAGATTCGACAAGGCAACATATGAACTAAAGACTGTCTTTGCAGGCGGCGTCCGACGAATATCCTGATGGGTTGACACGACAAAGCCCAAACCTGGCTCTTGGTAGACCACGTTGTCCCAGGCCAGTGGCGCGTCTGGTAATTCGACAGGAAAATCATTCATCAAAAAATTCGCAACAAGCCAAGGCGCATAGGTCGGCATATGCAATTGCGGGTCAAAACCAAAATCACGGATGAAAGGTATTACGTGGGAAGCAACCATTAGGGGCATAGCACAGATCGCTGTTTTAGCACGCACAATATACGTTTTTGGCACGCCTTGATCCAAGACAAAACAATATACGTCAACACCAGAAGCTGTATTTACAAGCTTGTAGACGGTTCCATCTTTACGGAGTACGCCCGTCGCTAATTTTTCTGCTATTGGACCAAGTCCACCAGGCCAGGTCAGCCATGCGCCACTTTCCGCATTTTCTGCTTTGCCGGCGCGACTACAAAAATAATGCAATCCCGCCCACGCCGACACATGCTCATAACGTGCACCAAAATCGTCACGGCAACAGTAATTCAAATACCAATGTAGGGTCGGCGAGATATATCCATTTTTTTCCAGCCACGCCTTGAAGGAAATTTTGTCGAGTTCCTGCCATGCCGGCTCTCTCGATGAAAAGGTGCTCGGAAGGGCAAAAATCCGTTTCCCACTGGCATCGCGAATCTGTCGCAGGCGTTCAATTTCATTAAAATAGCGACGGTGCTCATCCAATTCAATTTGTGGTACGCCTTCAGTCGGGATCAGATTTTCTTGCCATCGACCATTGAAGAGCAGTCGCTCTTCAGGTGCGTGGAGCAAAAAGCGTTCATCGTAATAAGGTCGTTCGCTGTTTGGATTTTTTAAGATAATGCCGAGGTCGGACAATATTTCGCGCACATGAAATGATTCAACAGACGGGACTGGTAAATAATGCGCCCCCGTTGGATAGGCCAAGTCACCAAAATTTCCACTGGCCGCATTGCCGTATAATTCTGGTCCGGACACCATTAAGACATTTTGAAGACCTTCTTTGCGAAGTTTCCATCCAGCGGTCAAGCCTGCAATACCCGACCCTAAAATGGCGACCTCAGTTTCAATGAATTCTGTCGGTACCGGGAGGCGGCTGTGATCACGCAGGTAATGGCCTGCGATGCGTCCAGGCGCGTTAATCTGAGGATAAATTTCTTGCCAACGCCACATCCCTGCGGCAGTCGCCGCACCAATTGCACCGGCGCTCAACAAAAAGGAGCGTCGCTTCATCGAATAACCTGCCGCCAATCACGTTCAAATTCTCGAACCAGCGATTGCGTATCGAGCCGGTTTGGTTCCATCGTCAGGCGTTGCATATCGGGTGGAAAAACAAACATTTCATGCGTCGTTTCTTGATTCAAATAGCGCATTGGTAATTGATACGCAGCAGGTGGTTCAAACTTTTGTTGTGTTGACGCAATTACAAATCCCCATTCACCAAATGAAGGAACATAGAGGTGATATGGATAGGTTAAAAAGCCAACTTCTTTCAATGTCGCATCTATAGTCCAATAGGCATGCGGCGCAAAAAAGGGGGATGTCGATTGCACCACCAACAAACCTTGCGCAGCGAGATGTTTTTTAACGATGCCATAAAACGGAACCGAATACAATTTTCCTAGCGCAAAGCTAGAAGGATCTGGAAAATCCACAATGATGGCGTCAAACATTGACTGATTATTTTGTAGCCAGATCGCCGCATCAGCATTGATCACTTGCACCCTTGGATCTCTAAAAGAGTGGTGATTAAGTTGTGTTAATTCGGGACGTTGCGTAAATGCGTTCGTCATTGCGGGGTCTAAATCAACAAGCGTCACATGTTGAATATGTGAATAGCGCAACACCTCTCGCAACGCTAAGCCATCGCCGCCGCCCAATATGAGCACGGAACGAGCCCATGGCAATTGTTGCAATGCAGGATGTATCAACGCTTCATGGTAGCGATATTCATCGCGGGAAGAAAATTGAAGGTTGCCATTAATATAGAGGCGAAGATCATCTTTCCAGCGCGTAATGACCAATCGTTGATAAGGCGTGGTGGTCGAATAAATAATCTCGTCACCATATAAGCCATGTTCGCCCCAATAAACCATTCGATCAGATAGGGAAAACCCGGCAATCAACACGCACAGTAAGCTTGTCGCGCGCAACAGACGGGTGCTCACTTTTTTTAATTCATGGCGGAATGTGTAGATCGTCCAGAGTGCCACACCGGTATTAAACATACCGAACAAAAAACCGGTCCGTACTAATCCCAGGTAAGGAGCGAGCACCAACGGGAATAGCAACGATACCGCCAACGCACCAAGATAATCAAACGTCAGCACTTTACTGACCAATTCATTAAATTCGGTCTGGCGCGAATTTAATACGCGCATTACCAGAGGCACCTCCATCCCAACCAGCATACCAATCAGGAAAACAAGCACATACAGCAAGGTCCGGAACGGCGCCGCCATCCACGAAAAAGTCAGAAATAGTAGCGCAGCTGAAATCCCGCCTATGAGACCAACGGCCAACTCGATATCAACGAAGCGTGAAAGCAGATCTTCGTCTTTAATGTATTGCGATAGGTGTGCCCCCACCCCCATTGCAAAAAGATAACAACCAATGATGGTCGAAAACTGCAGAATCGAATCGCCCAACAAATAGCTAGACAGTGCGCCTGCAATCAACTCATAAGCAAGGCCGCAAGAAGCGACCACAAACACAGACAGGATTAAAATTCTTTTAGGCATAGATTGTCTTTTAGTTTATAGTTTAATACGACTATCCCTACACATTATGGTTTCATTCACTTATTGAGAATATTGTGCCAGCCATTATCAATTATGCAATCCATTTATTATCTGCCAGCGCATTACTTATCGCTTTTTTCATTTTTTATACGTGGGCAACGACAATCGATGAAGTGCTGCTGATACGCCAGGGCAACAACGCCGCGGCACTTTCTCTTGGTGGCGCTTTAATCGGTTTCTCACTGACGCTTGGCTCCAGCCTCTTACACACCGCCAGTTACATCGACTTTCTGGCTTGGGCTGCAGGCGCCATGGTGGTTCAGTTGCTCGCGTACGGTGCCACGGTAAGGCTATTACATATTTCAAAAGACCATATTGAATCAGGAAATACCGCTTTTGGCGGATTGATGGGAGCCATTTCACTCTCCATCGGCGCAATTAACGCGGCTTGTATCTCCTAACCAATCCCTATCAATTAACTACAGGCGACTATTATGAGCTTTGGATCATTTATCAAAAAGCAATTCATCGACATATTACAGTGGAATGAAGATGTTGATGGCGTTTTGGCATGGCGTTACCCCATGCAAGACTTCGAAATTCAAAATGGCGGAACACTCACAGTACGTGAATCGCAGATTGCTGTATTCGTGAACGAAGGGCATATCGCTGATGTCTTTGGCCCCGGTAACTACACTCTGACAACGCAAACCTTACCGTTACTCACCTATCTTAAAAACTGGGATAAATTATTTGAATCCCCGTTTAAATCTGATGTGTATTTTTTTAGTACGCGCATTCAGACTGGCCGCAAATGGGGTACTGCGCAACCAATCACTATTCGCGATAAAGACTTTGATATGGTGCGTATCCGCGCATTTGGCATGTACTCGTACCGGATAAAAGATGCCAAGAAATTTTTCACAGAAATCAGCGGCACCCGCGATCAATATACGCGGGATGAAGTCGAAGATCAGTTGCGTGGCATCACCTTGGCAACCATGGCGAATTCGTTAGGTGCGTCGCAGGTGCCATTTTTAGATATGGCTGCAAATCAGACCTTAATGGCGCACCAGGTGAAAGAAGACTTGGCAACAGCTTTCGAAAAGTATGGATTAGGTCTGGACGAATTCAACGTCACCAGTGTGAGCCTGCCAGAAGAATTGCAAGCTGCGCTCGATGAACGAATTTCTGCTGGCATGAAGGGTGGACTTAGCCATGACAAAATGAGCGGATTTACTCAATATCAAGTCGCCAGCGCTATTCCATTGGCCGCCCAAAATGAAGGTGGACTGGCAGGTTTAGGAGCTGGACTCGCATCGGGGGTGGCGTTTGGTCAGGTCATGTCGCAAGGTATCGCCCCTGCAACTGCTGCAACTGCTGCAACTGCTGCAACAACGACGACTGCGAGCCCCGCTACGTCAGCACCTGTCAATGCTGCACCAACAGAGGAACCTATTGAGGCACGTCTGGAAAAATTGAAAAATTTATTAGACAAAGGCTTGATTTCATCGACCGATTACGATTCTGCTAAAGCTGAACTTCTTAAAAAGTTAATCGGTTAAGGGATAGACGTGCAGATGATTCCCTGTCCAAATTGTGGCGCACAGATTCAATTCCGTTCGCCTGCTTCTGTCATGGCGGTGTGTGAATACTGTAAAACCACCGTCCTGAAAGAACTTGATGCAGTCAAGAATCTGGGCAAAATGTCGGATGTGCTGGAAGACTATTCGCCGCTGCAATTAAACACGTCGGGGATTTACGGAACACATTCATTTACCATCATCGGCCGCCTTCAGTTGCGCTACGCGGATGGCATGTGGAACGAATGGTATGTCATGTTCGAGAACGGCAAAACTGCGTGGCTCAGTGATGCGTCCGGACAATATACGATGACCACTGAAGTGCCGGCAAGTAACGACCTACCGCCCTTTTCTGCACTCGTCCCATCCCAACATTACACCTTAATCGGAAAATCTTATACAGCAGCCGATGTCCGTATCGCCGATTGTATTGGCGGCCAAGGCGAGCTACCTTTTAAGATCGGATCAGGCTGGCAGGCCAGGGTTGCCGACTTCCGTGCCGGACAAACTTTTATAACACTCGATTATTCAGAGTCGGAAACACCAAAAGTCTTTGCCGGTAAAGCGGTCACTTTAGAAGAATTGAAGTGCCAGTTATTGCGTGATGACGAGCGGATAAAAGCTGCGGCAGAAAATATCAAAGGCAAGGTTATCCCAATGACCTGCCCGCATTGTGGGAGCAGTACAAGCTTTTTACCTGGGTTAACCAGCACCTTAATCTGCCCTAGCTGCCATTCACAGCTAGACACCTCTGGCTCAATTGCGCAAGTGCTGGCGATCGGCAAAAAAATTGAGCAAGTCTATACAACTCTTAGTTTGGGTGCGCAAGCCAATATCGCTGGCAAAGCATATGAGATTATTGGCATCCTCCGTCGTAGCGATAATGAAAATACAGAGTGGACAGAATATTTACTATATAGTCCAAAAGCAGGTTTTCTATGGATTATCGAGACCGATGATGGGTGGGCTCGCGCGACGGTATTGGACGAATGGCCGACATGGGAGACCGAGGACGTGGCTGTATTAAACAATACCTCGTTTCAAAAACTATACCGTTATCCAGCGCGAGTAAGCTATGCCATTGGTGCTTTTAACTGGCGGGTCGCCATCGGCTATCAGACCAACAACGTAGAGTTCCAATACGGTACTTTCAAGCTTGCAGCAGAAATAACCGACACAGAAATGACCTGGTCTCATTCGACACCGATCAGCGCCGATCAAATTCATGCCTGGTTTGGCGATACAGTCAAGGCGCAAAAAACGGCAACCGCTGACACTGCTAAAAGCACCGCGATCAAATTTATCTGGCTTGTTTTTTTATTGAATATCATTCCAATCTTTCTGGCGCCCATTGTCATTATTCCGGTGCTGATCGGTGCGGCAGCACTGTACTTTCCAGCACTATTTTTAGATTCGCAGAAAAATGAATAAATTTAAAATATACGCGATCATGATTACCGTTCTGACTACCGGGGTCGCTTGGAAAAAAATGATGTCGTCGCAATCCAATGACCAATATCACTCTGGCGCAAGCCGGGGTAGTAGCTGGAGCTCGACAATGGGTAACGGCTCATGGGCCGGTGGTAGCGGCGGACATAAATGAAGTCGGCTGTTTTTGAACCGTCTGGTCAACATATTCTGGCTGATTTATATGGCATTTTGGCGACGCGTTTGTCTGATCCTATGAAAGTGGAACAGTTGATCTTAAAAAGTGCAAACGAAGCTGAGGCGACGATACTGTCTAGTCACTTCCACGCTTTTGGCACCAATCAGGGGGTGACTGGCGTGGTGTTGCTTGCCGAATCGCATATTTCTATCCATACGTGGCCAGAATACGGTTTTGCCGCCGTGGATATTTTTATGTGCGGGAACTCTCAACCGCAACGCGCCCTTGAAGTACTGCAATTGGCATTTGCGGCGACAAATTGTGAAGTAAAAACGATTGCACGTGGTGTCAGCAACTGAGCACACTAGCAGGTTTTATCGATGGATCAAGGTATTTCAATTGTTTTTATCTACCTTAGCGTATCCATCTGAACGTCAAAATTTCGTTTCGTCAAAGTCGATATCGGCAATTTATTTGATGTAGCACATTTTAATTTTTCAGAAAAATGACTAGACTAAACTGGTACCATTAATCTCAAATGACATTCTAAAAAGGGCTCAATCGTTATTCATTTTTAAGTGATTTTTAAGTGGTTTTTACTTCGCTTTTCTATTAATTGCGTCAAATTTTATTCAATTTTTTCGTGCAGCAAATGTACGTGTTCTCAATAGACAAATAGACAAATAGCACTTGCTAAGATATTTGCATCTCAAAGTTGCAAAAAAGTTACGGTAACAACATTCAACTTCAGTATCACGTTTCCTGCGTAGTTTGGTCTGAGAAAAATTCTTGCTTCAAACGCTAGCCAACAAGAATGTGAAAAATGAATTTAACGAATCTCAAAGAAAAAATAGCGCAGCAAAATACTTCCTTGCAAAAACGAAGTAAGGAAGAGATTATTTTGTTATTAATGTGCGCTCTAAGCATCCCAAGCATTCTTCCTTTTGCAATTTTCCGATTATTTCAACACAACTGGGTATCAGCGACTTTAGACTTTTTTATCGTTGGTGGCGTGTTTTCAGTGCTGGCTTATGTCTGGCTAACCGGACGTTTCAGAGTCGCGAGCCCCCTATGTCAGGATAGATGTCGCGTCAATTAATTCACATCAACCGTATTGGGGCGGAGTAAAGACATGCAGTGAATCGTTATCCAGCAGAACGCAAGGAGGCCATCCTTAAGCAGATGATGCC
>NZ_JBMPPH010000077.1:0-7358 GCF_049340285.1 Undibacterium sp. SXout20W
CTTGGGTAAGATGTGTGTATGTCATTTCGGGCAACTTTGACTTGGAGGTCTGGAAGGCCGGATGCTACTGCATCTTCCCACCTTTAACCATTTATCTTCAGTTGCACTTCATAGTTGAACTCGCGCTAAGTAATCACTAAGTAATCAATGAATAATCATAATTCGCGGATTCAACAAAAACAGTAATTCATTAAGAATGAACGACACAATATGGGCATTTTTTATACGTCGATTGACCTTGTTTTGAATCTGTTGATGCTGCTGAGCGCAGCATATTTCCTCGTGCGAGAAAGTAAGGCAATTCCTTGGGAAAAGCTACAAAAGCCAACTGCTTTTTCAGCGTGGTGCGCCAGTATTATTGTACTTACGCTGCTGTGGCATATGCATGTCCATGTACAAAAAGATTTATCCTTACACCTACTTGGCGTCGCCATGTTGGCCTTAATGTTTGGCCGCGCGCTGGCAGCTGTCGGCGCAGCGTTAGCGGTCATTGCATTTACCGGTGAATACGATGGACTATGGCTGAACCTTGGCACGAATATCATGCTGTTGGCAATATTTCCCAGCATGATCAGCGACATCATCCTAAGAAAGACGCAGCAATTTTTACCGCAGCATATGTTTGTTTATTTATTTGGAAACGGCTTCTTCGGCGCTTTTCTGGTCAATGCATTGACCGGAGCCTTAGCAATTATTTCTCACAGTTTCATCATGCCGACAATACCGATTGCCAATGATGCTTATGCGTATATGTTGCTTTTGGCTTGGGGCGAAGCTTTTTTAGTCGGTTTTTTAATTACTATTTTTACCGTCTACAAACCGGCCTGGGTCTTTACATTTGATGACCAGATTTATCTCATTGGAAAATAAAAAAACGCGCTGAAAAAATCAGCGCGTGGAGATAACAAGGGAATCGATCAACTGACCAAAAACTTAAACGAGCTCACCAAACCAGGCACCAAATGCCGGCAATTCCAATTGTGTTCCTTCTAAATTACCCGGCAAGCCAACAGCAATCAAATGCTTTGCACCTTGCGCTTGCGGCCAATTGAACGTGACTGGCTGATCACTCAGATTAAACGCGGCAACAATACTTGGATGTCCAGCCAGATCACGGCGCAATGCAAGGATAGGTTCAGGCGCGTCGAAAAAGACGATATCTCCCAACATTAATTGCGGATATTGCTTACGCCAAGGCAGAATATGACGTGCATAATTCAATGCGGAATCTGCTTGTGCGTCTTGTACGTCTACGGCATTAGATGCGTGTTCTGGTGGCACTGGCAACCATGGTTTGCTCGAACTAAATCCTGCATAAGTGACCTTTGCCAACCAAGGCATCGGCGTGCGACAACCATCGCGGCCTTTAAACTCTGGCCAAAACGTGATGCCATAAGGGTCTTGAATGTCTTCATAGGCAATGTCTGCCTCTGTCAACGCCAGTTCATCACCTTGATACAAACACGGCGTGCCTTTTAAGGCCATTTGCAAGGCCAGCATCATTTTGGCAAATTGTGGTGTCGGATTTTTACCACCCCAGCGTGACATCACACGTACAACATCGTGGTTACCTACCGACCATGATACCCAACCACCTTTAACACGCGCTTCGAATTCTTCAACCTGAGTACGAATATATTGCGCAGAAATCTCAGATACCAGTAAATTAAAGCTATACGCCATGTGTAACTTGTTATCATCTGCCGTATATTCAGCCATCACGCCCAACGAATCATCGGCTCCCACTTCGCCGATGGAAATCGCGCCATACTCATTGAGTAAGGTTCGGATATTTTCCAAGAACTCTAAATTTTCTGGCTGCGTTTTGTCGTAGACGTGTGCCTGCATCCCGTATGGGTTAGTATCTTGTACCGTCTTGGTGTCGCGATTAGTTGCCGCCGGATTATTACGTAACTGACGATCGTGAAAATGGAAATTACACGCATCCAGCCGGAATCCATCAACCCCACGATCTAGCCAAAAACGCATACTGTCAAGATGTGCTTGCTGCACCTCTGGATGATGAAAATTCAAATCTGGCTGACTGACCAGGAAATTATGCAAGTAATACTGACGGCGCCGGGCATCCCATTGCCAGGCAGACCCACCAAACACAGATAACCAGTTATTCGGCGGTGTACCATCGGCTTGCGGATCAGCCCAGACATACCAATCCGCTTTGGGATTCTCACGGCTCTGACGACTTTCAATGAACCATGGATGTTGTTCAGAGCAATGCGACAATACCTGATCAATCATGATCTTTAAACCCAGCTCATGCGCGCGAGCCAGCAATTGGTCAAAATCGTTCAGCGTGCCAAACAGGGGATCAACATCACAGTAATCTGATACATCGTAGCCAAAATCTTTCATTGGCGATTTGAAAAAGGGGGAAATCCAGACAATATCCACGCCCAATGAAGCAATGTAATCCAATTGCTTTGTGATGCCTGGTAAATCACCGATACCATCGCCATTACTATCAAAGAAACTACGTGGATAAACTTGATAGATCACAGCTTCGCGCCACCATTGCGCACTTGGTTTTACTGTGGACTGATGAGTCAATGTGGTGGACATAAATTCCTGCAAATAATGTTGAACGTGATATTTTTAAACTGCGCTCGGGGCTATTTCTCGCTTTGCGCGACTTCTCGCTTTGGACTACTTATTATACTAATACTATTTTTTTAGTAATCTTAAGCGTTTTCATTCATTTCTACTGCTGACAAACGCTCAGTCAACAAGGCCGAGACTCCCAGGAACGCAGGATACTCCGCAGTAATCAAATACGTCGGAATCTGCGACAAATAATCAGCAAAACGGCCCTTGGACTCAAAACGCTGACGGAATTCAGAAGCAAAAAATAGTTCCCCAAGCTTGGGTACAATGCCACCACCAATATACACGCCGCCAGTTGCTCCCAATGTCAATGCCAGATTTCCAGCCACGGTTCCCAACATCGCACAGAAATGCTGGACGCTTTCGACGCACAACGGGCAGCTTCCATCGAGCGCCTGCGCACTAATTTCAGCGGCAGACAAACTTTCAATGTTTGTCACGCCGCGCAGCGTCTGAATGGTGCGATAAAGCAATTCCAATCCCATTCCGGAAATCAGACGTTCCGCCGACACATGCGGAAATTCATTCCAGATCACTTCTAGTAGCGCTAATTCTGTTTTGTTAGCAGGGGAAAAACTGACATGCCCGCCCTCGCTAGACAATGGTAGCCACTTTTCACCGCTCGGGATAATGCCGGAGACGCCCAAGCCAGTGCCAGGGCCGATCAAACCAATGACCCGATCTGGCTGCGCTTGACCATTGCCCACTTGAATCCGCTCACTCGGATGCAAATGAGGTAAGGCGAGCGCCAAAGCAGTGAAATCGTTCACGACGACCAGCGTTTGCAGTTGCAACGATTGCTTCAAAGCGCTAATAGAAAATTTCCAATGGTTGTTCGTCATACTTACGACGTCACCATCCACCGGATTGGCCAGAGCAATAGCGGCATGGCGTATTGGCCCCGACCATACACTCTGTACCGCCGCACTTTGTAAATAGTCTGCGATCGCTTCGTGCAGATCGGCATAAGCGTTACACGAGAGTACAGCAACCGCGACAAATTTGTGCGTTTCGAACTCTAACGCAAAGCGCGCATTGGTACCGCCGATATCTGCCAGCAAACGTGGTGCTGATAAATGTTGGGTTGTTATATCTTGCACTGGCTTGTCACCATCAATGTTATTTCTCCGGATATGGCATCGCAGCAAATGCTCGCCATTAATTTATGTAATATTACTACATAGATTAAGTCCGAAGTCACACATTTTGCACATTTATCAGTTAAAATTCACAACAGAATCAAAAAAAATCATGAAATTTTTACATTTTCATGATCAATTTAGCAAATGATTAATGTAGTTGAACTACTTAATCCAGGAGAAAGTAGTGATTTTAAGCAATTCAACAGCATCCTCTGCCGGCGTGGCATGTTGCCGCCATTCTGGCAATGCAAGTCTTCGCCGAGGATTACTGTCGTCGCTACTTTTGCTGACTCTATTGTCATTCAGCAGTACGAGTTCCGCTAAAACGTACCTCGGAGAAGCGCCGCAGCTCAGCGAGTGCAATCAGTCCAAACACCAACAATTACTCGATAAAGCAACGCTACGAGAAAAGGATGCGCGGGCATATTGGCTGAGCAGTGAAACCATACGCTGGCCACATAAAGAATCGCTCGGCACCTTTCATTTATATATATCAAAGTCAGGCCATCTCAATATCAGCAAAGGGAACAAAGTCGCTGGCGCATCCAGTCACGTAGCTCTTACCGACACAGCAGATCTCAATGCTAAACAGGCTACAGTCAAAGCCCGATTTGCTTTTACAGGAAATGGGGTAGAACTACACTACCCACAATCAGGCGCTGCGCTTACTGAGCAACTGCGACAGCAAGTCGTTCTCGTGCAAGAAAATGCTGACGGACAGGTCATTGATTTTACTTATCTGCAAACGCCTGGTGCACTTGACGATCTTTATCAAGCTGCCAATAAGGTCATCGATTTAGGCGTTAGTCTGGTACAAACAGGTCAGCATTCCTACTTTGATACAACGTTCAAATTGTGGGCACCCACAGCGCAACGTGTCGCCGTCTGCACGTATGACACGGGCGGCAGCAGTGCAAATGCAATCAGCATGATGCAGTTGGACGCCGTGACCGGCGTTTGGGAAACACAAAAAAACAAAAATTTATCCGGCCAGTATTATCGCTACGTACTTGATGTCTTCATTCCTGGCACCGGATGGGTACGCAATGTAGTGACCGATCCGTATTCGATCAGCCTGACAACCGATTCCAAACGAAGCTATGTCGGCGATTTGAAGAATCCAGCCCTCAAACCATCCGGATGGGATCAACAACCTATTCCTGATCGCGTACATCATCAGACAGACATGTCGGTCTACGAACTGCATGTGCGAGACTTTTCCGCTAACGACCCCACGGTCAGGCCAAGATACCGTGGCAAATACCTTGCTTTTACCGAATCACAATCCAATGGCATGCGACATTTGAGCGCACTCAGTCAAGCTGGCATCACCGACATACATCTGCTGCCTGTATTCGATATCGCCACGATTCCGGAAGCCAATTGTCAAACACCTAAAATAAGCGGCGCATCAGATAGCGAGCAGCAACAAGCTATTACCGGCAAATATGCCGCCAATGATTGCTTTAACTGGGGTTATGATCCGTTTCATTACAGCGCACCGGAAGGTAGTTACGCCACAAATTCTGCTGACGGCGCGAAGCGTATTCTTGAATTCCGAAAAATGGTTATGGCCTTACATGAGGCGAACTTACGCGTCGGCATGGATGTGGTGTACAACCATACCGCCTATGCCGGACAACATGAAAAATCGGTGTTGGACAGAATTGTTCCAGGCTATTACCAACGACTCAATGCCGAAGGAATTGTCGAAGAATCGACCTGCCAGACCTGCGGCAACACGGCCACGGAAAACATGATGATGGCAAAATTAATGAGCGACTCGGTACGCTTATGGGCGCGCGAATACAAAATTGATTCGTTTCGTTTTGATTTGATGGGTCACCAGCCACGCGCAGTCATGGAACAACTCAAAGTGTCGTTGGCGAAAGATAATGGCCACGCAGTCCAATTGATCGGAGAAGGTTGGAATTTTGGTGAAATCGCCAATAATGCCCGTTTCGTTCAGGCGTCGCAACTCAGCCTGAACGGCAGCGGCATTGGTAGTTTCAGCGATCGCGCACGAGATGCAATTCGCGGGCCGGGAAGAAACGATGACATCAACAGCATTATCAAGAACCAAGGTTACATCAATGGAATGATCGATGCCCCGAATGCGTTGACGACCAGCAGCGATAGAGCGCAAAGCATGCGGACAGCCGATATGATACGCGTCGGTTTGGCGGGTACCCTCGGCGACTACGAGATGGAAACATGGCAGGGCAAGCTTGAACATTTAAGAGACATTGACTACAACGGCCAAGCTGCGGGGTATGCCAGCGAACCTGACGAAGTAGTCAATTACGTCGAGAATCACGATAACCAGACGCTGTTCGATATTAATGCGTTCCGCCTGCTGGTGACGACCAGCCATGAAGACCGTGCGCGTATCCAGGTGCTAGGATTGGCGCTGACGGCATTGAGTCAGGGCATAGCGTATTTCCATGCGGGCTCGGACATTTTGCGTTCGAAGTCGTTGGATGGGAACAGCTACAATTCCGGGGATTGGTTTAATCGTTTAGATTGGGGCTATCAGGATAATTACTTTGGCACAGGCTTACCGCCAAAACAAGACAATGCAGCGCTCTATCCGCTGATGCGGCCTTTGCTGCATAACCCGGTCATCAAGCCGCGCCCGGAAGATATTATTTTTAGTCGCGATGCTTTTCGTGATTTAATGAACATACGCTCGAGTAGCGCATTATTCCATCTCAGCAACAGTGAGGATATTAAACAGCGCTTACGTTTTTACAATACAGGACCAAGCCAAAACCCCGCCGTTATAGTTGGCTTCCTGGATGGTAATAAGTTAGTTTCCGCACATTGGAAATCGATCATTTACTTTGTGAACGTGAGTCAATCGAGGCAACAGCTCAGTTTTCAAGACTTAAAACGGTATCGTTTCCAATTGCATCCGGTACACCTTAGTCCTACGGCAGCAGACCAACGCATTGCCAGGGAGGCGAGTTACTCGATGGCGTCGGGTTTTACGATCCCTCCCAGAAGCGCAGTGGTGTTTGTAGAGGAAGATTAAATAAGCGATATAAGGTAATTAAGCTAATGATGATGTCTTAAAGCCTGTACCAAGGTACATTTTATGCGTCATTGCCTGGTTCTGCGTGCTCTTCACCATGATGTCTGACCCCAGGCTGAAGGCACTGGTATTACGAAGTACTTAAAAATGGGCTAGTGTTCAAGCACCAAACCCAGGGAAGACAAGAGGAAAACAAGCCGAATTCATTGAATTGTAAGACCTGGATCAGATCTGAATAAAATCAGAATCTGAACTGAAATGATAAATAAAGTAGTCATTTATCAAAGATAAAACAGGCAAAAAATCGCTTATTCAGAAAATACCTGTGCTTGCTACAAAAAATATGAAAACTTTTCAGCGTTTAGACGAAAATTTTTGTTCAACAACGGTTATTATTAGCGCCTTCGTATTCTTAGATTGAGGAGACAGTCGGAATGGATTTTTCAGATCGCCAGCAAGAGCCGGGCAAGAAGTTTATCGGCTTGGGGCTGGTATTAGCATTTCACGTGGTGCTGTTGTATGCGCTGCTCAATGGCTTGGGGAACAAGATCGTACAGATC
>NZ_JBMPPH010000078.1:0-7300 GCF_049340285.1 Undibacterium sp. SXout20W
CTGCAGGCGTTGATTCCATAGCGATATTTGTATTGGGTCGTGGCTCATGCCTTCTCCTTAACTTTGAAACGAAGGAGTGTGGCGCGTTCATTTCATCATTGCTAGATGGTTGCGTCGGACGCTTACCGTAGATTAATGCAGGACAACGTTGCATCGTCTTTTGGTCAAAAGCCCTTCTTCACTAAGAACAGCGTTGACGTTACCGATGCTAAGTTTAAATAGATTATTACTGAGTTAACTGATAGAAGTCTCGCGCGCGAGTTGCACGAGCAAGCGCGCCACTTCTTCAGGTTTTGGAAAATCGACCGTACGCAGATTTAATTCCGCATGCTGATTGAAGAAGAAAACCTGTCCGGTATGGCGATCCAATCCTTTGGTTCGGCCATTTAAAAAATCCAACCAGACGTCATTGTGCTTCGTTGTAGGAATTGCTCCCAACCAGGAAGAACCAGCCTTATATTTTGACAACCAGGTCTGCATACTGCCTGGACTATCGCCCAAAGTATCAATGCTGACGGAGATCAGTTGCAAGGGTAATTTTTGCGAAGGTAGTTGTTGTTGCACCTCCGCAAACAAAGCCCCCTGAATGGGGCAAGTCGCGCTGCAACCGGTAAACATCAACTGAACCGCCGTAGCACGACCTGTCATCAGTTCACGCAAATTCGTCTTACGCCCGTTGTGCAACACGACATCGACATCTGGTACTGGAATAGGTGGCTTAACTCTGCCTGCCATATTGTGGGCAACGACTTCGCGCAGCCAGCCTGGATATAGCGCAACCGCAGCAAGTGCTCGCACAACGCTTCGTCTCGAGGTCAGTGATGGGGGCAAGGAGGTACGCGACATGACCATTCTTTTTAACTATTTTCTGGTTGCGTACTCAGATATTGCCAGATTTGTGCACACTGTTGCTGGCTCAAGGTATAACGAGGCATCACGGTATCAACGATGACATCAGTCGGATCAATTCCGTCACGCAATACACGGCAAAATGACTCCAACTGATAACTGCTGGACGGCCCGCCGCGACGTGGACGAGACGTCAGCAGATACGATTTAGTCAACAGCGGCGCAAAACTGGTATCGGTCGAGACATTTGCATTGCTGCCTGGGTTTCCGTTGCGATTTGCGTGATGGCAGTTCAAGCAGACGGCAGCCGAGGCAGGAAGCGCCTCGTCATGCCCTAACATTCGCGCCTGCAAAGTTTCTTTCCCATCAAATAGACTTTTGCCAGGAAGTGAGGCATTGATATCGTTGGCGCTCACGGTATCCGCGTCTGCCCAATGCCACCAGGCAACCAGAAATCCGGTGACAGCCAAGGCTGTCACCCACTTACTAAGGCCCATAAATCACCCCAATGGCATTCAGGTACTGACCGGAAGAACCAGCGAAACCGTAAATTTTATTTCCGGTCGGAACAGTATAGTCAAAAGACGTGTTCGTTGATTGCCCCTGATCCAAGCCATATGGACCAAACACTTGTCCCGTATTGGTAACAAAACTAATCTTCGCAATCGCTGAATCACCGCTAATACCATAAATCCGTACCAAATATTGGCCTGCAGGTACGGTAAAGCTGGCTGGGTTTCCACCCGTTCCACCGTGCGCTGTCAACGACCCTGCAGACGTAACGCCTTGTATGCTGTCGAGCCACCAACCGCTGCGAATAACGACACCGGTCAACGGCTTACCAGTAGTCACAGCATCGGAGAACGCTGTACCAGAACCTGTATGGCCGATCAATGCACTCGTCACGAAGGTATTAGGTGCGGCAACTTCGTCTGAGCCAATTTGTGCCACATAAGAAGATACCAATGCCAGATCTGCCACGCTCAATTTCAGATTCGTATGCGCAGTAATTGCCGCGCTAATTGTTGGCGCAGAGCCGTCATGTAAATACGGCGCATTAGCCCATACATCACGCAAGGTCGGCGGATCAATACCAGTCAATGCACCAGCACCAAGGCGTTGGCCGCTGCCTGGATAGAGCGTTCCGATATTCATCAGATCGGCAGTGGCGGTTCCACTGAAAGTGAAGCTATTAGTAAAATTAACGCCGCCGTGACAAGTCGAACACTGCGCTGCAAAAATTGCCTTACCAGCGACACCCGCAGTGGTCAAACTACCGTCCGGATTACGATAAGGGCTAGGGCTAAAGGTATTCAGTGAAATGACGTAGGCTGCCAGAGCATCCAGGTCAGCACTGAGACCCGCCTTGGGTGAACCCAAGGGCTGACTCACCGTACCAGAGTTAAACAAGGCATTACTCATCAAGCCAGAACCGCCAGCGAAACTACGAATTTGACCTTCAAAGTCTTGAATTTCGTCAAAATTGCCACTCCAATGCTTGTTCCCATGACCACCTGCGCGACCACGTAAGCTGGTCGTATTACGCAAGCCTTCCCCTAAACTTGTGAAGTCCCATACCCGTCCATCGCCCCAACCTTCGTTATGGCAAGTGGCACAGCTCATCCAGCTATCACGAGCTAAACGCGGATCTTGGGCATCATAAAAATATTGCTTGCCCAGCAGCACGTTAGCAGCTAATTGTTCTGTGTTAATTGTTTTTACGGTGCTCAGTAAAGGCAAGCTCAAATTACCATATTGCAATAATGGATTCAGATCATAAGATCCAACAGTTCGATCCATGAAATTGTAAACATACAACTTCGTACCATCAGATGACAGTCGCAAACCATCCGGAGCACGGCCTGCTGGCACCCTTAAAATCTCACGTTTACCTACCGCATCAAGCACCGCGATTTCACGCGACGTTTCAAGGCTGACGAATACATACGCACCATTCGGGTGAAAAACCGCTGCCGTCGTAAAGCCGCTGTTAATGTGGAAAATGCGTCCAGGCAGATCTTCAAGATTCGTCGCCAGATTCAGATGCGAAGTGATCGCTCTCACGGTCGTCTGAAAATCTAAAGGCTTACCATCGCGATACGTACCACGTAAAATATTATCTTGTTTCGAAGGTAACCAGGCATTTTTGCCATCCTGTGAAATCGCCAACGCACCCAGGTAATTCGGTAAACCTTTTCCAACTAACAAGGTATCGGCTTGCGTATTAAATTGCACAGTGATTTGCCGCACCTGCGTCAGATTTGCCGGGCTGAATTCAGTGACGGTACCACCAGCAGGAATGCCATTGACGCTGGTTTGAATGGCGTTCGTGTTTTCACCGACCTGAGGTGCAGTAATGAAACGGCTTGCGAACAGTCGGCTACCATCAGCAGTCATGGATAAATGACGTACACCAGGCGCAGCAACGCTGGCTGTTTGCACCCAACTAGAATTGAACTTCAGGATTTGACCTGTGCCTTCCAGACTAATATACGCGCTTCCATCAGGACCAATCAAAACAGCATACGGTTGTGTGCCACGAGGAACATTGACAGTATTTACTACTTTCAGCGTCGCCGTACTCAATACACTCAAACTAGCTGCCTCTTTGTTGGTGACGACCACGGTACTACCGTTGATAGCCACCGTACGCGGCTGATTGCCAACTGCGATTTCTGACACGAGGGTATTACCTGCCGTATCGATCACAGAAACACTATTGTTATCTGGATTTACAACCCATAGGCGATCGCTTAAGCCAGCACGTTTCTCAACTGCAATATGCGAACTACTCAATGCTTGTGACCCATTATTTGATGGTGCGCCACTGGTTATTGCCTGCACAAACGAACGAGAAACGACCGTTCCAGAAGCATCTTTCACCGTCACAGTCACGGTATAGACACCCGGTGTTGCATAGTTATGGCTCGCTGTGTTCGATGCGTTAAATGCCGTTGTCGGACTGCCATCGCCAAAATTCCAGGAATATAGATATGTCCCTGTACCAGCATTGGCTGTATAGCTCAAATTAGTTCCTGCCGCCGCTGCTTGTGCGCTTATCGGCTGAATAACCGGAATAGGATCTAACACTCTCCACGTAAAGCTTGTGCTGGCAGTGTTGCCCTTTTCATCGGTGACTTTCGCAGTGACACCATAGCCACCGGCCGCAGTGGGGAAACCAGCCATCACGCCCGATGATGCATTGAGCACGACACCCGGAGGCAATCCAGCTGCACTGTAGGTAAGTGTGTGAGTTCCTGGTTCACTGGCAGACAGTGTTAATGACGTTTGCACTCCCATATAGGTCGTCGGCGGTGTCGGCGTATTTATCACCGGCAATGTCGGCGCGCTATTGACTGGTCCATATTGGAATCCCAACGAAAATACATATGTACCTGCTGTTCCCTGGAGACCTGTAATCTGCGCACCACTTGGAACGGTGAAATCGAAGGCGCTATAGCTCGCTTGTCCGACACCACCGCCGTATGGACCAAAACTCAATCCCGTGTTGCTGACGAAGGTAATCTGCGCTATGGCCGTGTTACCAGCAGTACCGAACGCACGTACCAGATACTGTCCAGCCGGTACAGTGAACGATAGAGGTCCGCCCCCTAAGCCACCATGACTACCCAACGAGCCATTCGCGTTCACGCCTTGAATATTGTCTAGCCACGAACCACCACGCAAATTAACGCCCGTCAATGGACCGTTTCCAGTATCGCTAAATGCCGAACCCGACGTCGTTGCACCATAAATAGGACTAACACCAGTCAGTGACGCAGGCGAATTGACGTCCCACTCAAAATAGGAGCTTACCTGTCCTGTGCCGTTAGTCACCTGAACGGTTGGGAAGTAAGTACCGATTGTGCTTGGTCGGCCAGAAATCAAACCAGTCGCAGCATCAATACTCAAACCTGGCGGCAAGTTAGTCGCCGTGTAGGTTAATGCGGCACCACCATTTGTTTGCGCAACCAGCGAGAAATTGACATTAGAGCCAACAACGGACGACTGCGTGCCGGGCGGTGTCAGTAAAGGTGCACGCGTGTTGTTAATAGTGACCATTTTGGACACCGACGGCGTACCGTTACTATTCATCGCGAACAGCATGTAGACGCCTGGGATTGCCCAACCAGGATTGCTTGGTATATTGACCTGATACGTATTTGCCCCTGTACTGCTAAAAGTCAAAGACAAACGTCGTTGATCGTTATTCACTCCGTGCGTTATAGAATTCACTCTCACAATAGAAAACGCAGTGACCGCAGAATCCGTCGTTACATTGACCACACTGCCATACGCGGCACTCGCTGGCGCACTTGTAATCACCGGACGTGTCGCTGCGCTGCCATCGGCGTTAAATAAGTAATTCGGTGACAAAATCTGCAAATCCGGGTGATTTGCGGCGCACCCCTGCCCACATAAACCGCCGCCTGAGGATAACACCCGACCATCGGCCAATAAAACTGCGACGCTGTGATAATCGCGCGGAACACTCATCGCTGGCATTGGCGTAAAGGTTTCAGTGACAGGATCAAAAATTTCTGGTACCAGTACAGCATTGGCGTCAGTGAACTGGCCACCGACTGTCATACCGCCAAGGATCACGACGTGGCCGTCTGGCAAAACGACAGAGTTGTGATACGAACGAGCATAGCTCATCGGGTTAATTTTACGAACATTCACGCCCGTATTAAGATCGATCACATAGCTGGACGCGCTTGATGGGCTGCCGACATTTTGAGGCGTACCACCAACTTTCAATACTTTACCTGTGTCGTACATAACGGTATTGCCGTGGAACGCATACACATCATCACCGCGCACACCAGCGCTCGTTACTTCACCATTACCTTGCGTGCTGATCCAATGCATTTGTTCGCCTGCGCCAGCATGGAAAACTTTACCGTTTCCAGCAGGAATCAACCATAAATGGCCGTCCGCAGTGTAACTCCCCGACCCACCTTGTCCAGGCTCCAGAAACGGGGTAATGGAGACACCGCTGAGTGTGCTCCAACTACCTGACGGTGACCACACTTCAGCGTTTTTATTTACTGAGCCTCCAAGCCAGGAGCCACCGAGCGTCAAGACAGTGCCGTTTGCTAATACAGTGTTTGCGTTGTAGGCACGCGGAATATTTAACGTTCCGGAACTTGACCAGGTATTCGACACGGAATCGTAGATACTCGTTTTACCCGCATCGCCACCACCAGCGATCAATAGGCGTCCATCGGCGAGCATACTAGTGCCAGAACAAAACATTTCGTGTCCGGTGTTACTGACCAATGTGTCTGTAAATGTATTTGTATTCGGGTCGTAGATGGTGGAGTACGTTTTTCCACCACCCGGTGTACCACCTGTGAAACTAAATTGTGAATCTGCAGAAAACAGCAATACTTTTCCGTTCGGCAAGATGGAAGCAAAACTTGGCACCAAACTTAAGTTCGTCACCGCTGACCACTTAGCCTGGGACGGCGCAGCAAGTGCCGTTTGTTGAGCACGCAATGCTGTCACGTGCTTCACAAAGTTATCATTGCTCATCACTAATGGCGTTTGCTGGCTGCTCTGATTGCCGGATCCGCACGCTGACAAAACAAGCGCAGAAATAGCCAACGAAGCGATTTTATTGAATGACATGTTGTACTCCAAATACCGGAAAAATTTGTCACAGGATATATGAGCAAATGCACGACAAGGCAACATGATTTGTGAAAGAAAGTAAAACAAGAGGAGCGAGCAATATTAAAATATTGCAAAATTGTCGGACTTTATTAACACATTTCCACAGGGAAATAAATATCCATGCAAAAATAATTTCCTATCGGAAATTTTGGAGAGTTTTCCGATCCTTGAACTTCCTAAATTCGCTTATAAATTTCTCCCCACCCACTTGTCCCTCAAAGAAAAAAACCAGGAAAGCGACTTGCTTTCTGGCACCTTAAAAAACGCACTTAAATCTGAAAAATAAATCAGATGTCACGGTTAAATTCCAACCACTTCTTGCCTACTAATTTTAGTGACAGTATTTATCAGAACCGGCCTACCTACGTTAGTCAAACTGCCATCACTGCTGATGCTATAAGCGATAACTTCATCATCAGCCAAATCAGCGGTGTACAAAAATTTCGATCTTGCTATGGGGCTTAGGGAAACGAGAATACTTAAATTTAATTTCAAATATTGGAACTTGCGGTAATGGATACCGCAATTTATTCGCGGTCAGTGCTTTCAGTGTTACTGAGCAAAAGGATTTTAAAAACGTGACATCAAAGAAATGTCCAGCCCTCCTTTTGTAAAGGATGACTGGAATAAGAAGAATAAGAGGAATAACGGTAGTTGTCAACAAAGATGTCGCGTCAAGTCATGCTGCTAGCATTAGTTCCTCTGCCTGATTTCGTTTCGGATTCAGCCAGACCTCGTCCTTCAATTTCCAATCCCGCGTCGCACCAGACCA
>NZ_JBMPPH010000079.1:0-7234 GCF_049340285.1 Undibacterium sp. SXout20W
TTACACAACAGGAGATTGATCACGCCATGAATAGACTGAATAATCGACCAAGAAAAAGGTTAGGATACCTTACACCCAATCAGGTATTCTTCAAAAATACGCTTGCACTTCAAAATTGAACTCGCGAGTTTATTCAGTAAGATAAGCGATCTAAAAAATAAAACCGGGAAAAAAAATGATCCCGGTTTTATAAAAAAATCGCTTATCCAATTCAAGCTTGTCATTCCTGCTAAAAATACACATAAATAATGACATCTCGTAGGATTAACACAACGCTCCATATCGATTATTTGGACAGCAGTTACTTTGCTTTTTCTATCATATATTCAACAGCCGCCTTAATTTCGGCATCAGAACAACTGCTACACGAACCTCTGGACGGCATTAATTTATAACCGTGTAACGCATGCTGTACCAGAGTATCCGGCTCTTGCTTCAAGCGTAGAGTCCAGGCTGCTTTGTCAGATATTTTCGGGGCACCACTGATCCCCGTCGTATGGCACTCTGCACACATCAGCGTGAAAATCGTCGCCCCAGAGCGACCATTTATTTTCGTTGCGGCGTCAGCAGACGGCAAAATGAATGCCGTTGATATCAATAACAGAAAAGCGACAGGATGCCTGCCAAGTGAAAAATAAGATTCATTGATCATCGTCTGATGCTCGCTCGCAAGATAAAATAATATTTTATTAAAATCTCAATGATGTGATGTTTCGTAACGACTCATATCACAGGAATGCACTCACTGAGGCTGAGACTCTTGAGATGATAAGTCCTTGAGCGTATTTTAAGTTGAACCCGGAAATTTTGTTTATCGTCAGTCCCACTAAGCAATGGGGCTATAAAAATGGACGGTGACAGGTCTGGTCAAATTTATTGATGCGTTTCGCCACTTTTTTCGGAAAATATGCACATGCCTGATCGAATTTCTATCGGAGCACACGAGGACGACAGTGTAAATCACTTCATTCACCGGATCTGGAAAGCCCTTAGTTTTGAGGGTGATTACGAATCAACGAGGTTTTTGGCACCGGAAATAACTGGTAATGGCGCTTTGACATCAGCATTTGCTGTCACCTCACTGGCGACAGCGTCTATCGCCAGTGCTGGTATGGCACTCAGCGAATTAATCTCATTGAGCGATAACAACGCACCTAAGGTAAAAGTTGATCGTCGCCTTTCTTCTTTCTGGTTTGCATCGTCCGTCCGCCCCATCGGCTGGTCGTTGCCGCCAAGTTGGGACGCCATCGCTGGTGATTACCAAACGTCGGACGGCTGGATACGCTTACACACCAATGCGCCACGTCACCGAGAAGCAGCGCTCGCGGTACTAGGAACCAATGCAGACAAAACATCCGTGGCTAAAGCGGTCTGCAAATGGAGTTCTGACGAACTAGAAAACGCTATTGTCGACATGCGTGGTTGTGCTGCCGCTATGAAGGATAGAAACACCTGGTTACAACATGCGCAAGGAAAGGCCGTGGGTGAAGAACCGTTGGTGCATCGCATTAGCCATCTCGCTGAGACTAAAAAAAACCGGAAGATTGACCCTCACCGCCCATTGCATGGTGTAAAAGTGCTGGATCTCACCCGTATCATCGCCGGTCCGGTCGCCACCAGGTTTTTAGCTGGTTACGGCGCTGAGGTTCTGCGTCTGGATCCACCAGGATGGGATGAACCTAGCCTATTGGCAGAACTCACCATCGGAAAGCGGTGCGCGCGACTCGACTTGAAAAATGCCGAAGACCGGCGCCAATTTGAACAATTACTACGTGAAGCCGATGTACTGGTGCATGGCTATCGTGCGAACGCCTTAGAATCTCTGGGTTTAGGCACGGAACGTCGACGACAAATAAATCCCTCGTTGATCGATGTCAGCCTGAATGCCTACGGACATAGTGGCCCTTGGCGCAACCGGCGTGGATTTGATAGTCTGGTACAAATGAGTTGTGGCATTGCCGACGCTGGAATGCGGCATTATGGCAAAACACTCCCAACACCTCTACCTGTGCAAGCCTTGGATCATGCAACCGGATATATGATGGCCGCTGCCGTAATACGTGGCTTATCTCAACGTCATTCGCATCGTACAGGTTCAGAAATGCGCCTCTCTTTGGCCCGCACCGCAGAATTATTCATCGCGGGCTCGCATCATCCACGACAAGAAATAAGCTTTTCTGGCGAATCTGAAAAAGACCACTCATTAAAAGTGGAAAACACCATATGGGGTACGTCGCAACGCTTATTACCACCGCTTGAAATAGTAGAAGCGCCGATGCAATGGAGCACTTCCGCAGGAAATCTGGGCACCGTAAGAGCAACATGGTCATAGATAAAGCCCGGTAACATCGTTAACTAGTTAGTGAATAAATGTCAAAAAAATGTCTGGAAACTATTCATTTGATGCGAATGCCTGTGGGTAAGCCTACAATATGTAATTTCTGAAACATTTAATTACTTTTCCATTCCTCACCATGCAAAACCGCGATTACTGGGTAGATTACGCTAAAGGTATAGGCATATTGTTAGTCGTCTATGGTCACGTTAGCCGCGGTGCTTACAATGCAGGTTTAAGTATGGATGCCGATCTCTATAAACTGATAGATAGCATCATCTACAGCTTCCACATGCCATTATTTTTTTTATTATCGGGGATTTTTTTTGTTCCATCTCTGAATAAATATGGCCGTCGCGGGTTGATCTTCGAAAAAGCAGATAGTGTGGTTTATCCGTATGTGGTGTGGTCGTTGCTCCAGGGTTTTTGTGAGGTGTTTTTGTCGCGATTTACGACGGCTAAAACGAGCATGGATGAGGTGCTATCTTTACTTTGGCAGCCACGCGCGCAATTCTGGTTTTTATACGTTTTGTTCCTTGTATTTGTCATCATGGCACTACTTTACCGTGACCGACAAGGTATTGCCGCTACCTTAGCTCCAATCGCTTTGGTGGCTGCATGGGTATCTCGGTTTTATGTGCAATTACCGTTTCCGATCGATTTTCTCGCAACCTATTTGATTTATTTTTATATAGGTACGCAGATTAAAATATGGAAAAGCTGGATCAGCGAACATACGCTGCCGTCGTGCGTCATCAGTGGTCTGTCATTTTCAGTTTTAGCATGGATCTTTCATGTCAGGCTGGGACTGGTTTTTAGCGATAAATCCATGCTTGCTTTGCCACTTGGGCTGTCAGGAATCGGACTGGTATGCAGCGTAGCATCGCTGATGGCGAAGAACGCCTCGAATGGCATCAAATGGATTGCAGTTCTTGGTGCTTGTTCCATGCCTATTTTCTTGATGCATATCCTGGCAGGCAGTGGAGTCAGAATTATCTTAAGTAAATTCCTGCATATCGAAAATGCACCAATTCATTTAATCATTGGCACTAGCATTGGCATTTTACTGCCGTTAGGGGTCTATCAACTTTCACAACAAGCATCGATGCGCAACCTGTCCTACTTGTTTAGCCCGCCACCATTTTTATCTCTGAAGCGACGGGCTGAATAAGTATTAAATCCGTATTTCAGTATTTCAGTATTTCAGTATTTCAGTATTAAATTACCCGTCCTGCGGCGGCTAATAAAGCTGCTGTATCCATTGCTGCTACGCGCCCTTCATCCGTCGGAATAACCCAGATTTCCTGCTGGCTATCGGCAGCATGAATTGCGGCAATGGCAGCGCCGCTTGCAGCCAGATTTTTATTGGCGTCAATTTTTAAACCCAAGTAGGCCAACCCGGCAACAACCTCTTGTCGCAATAGGGCATCGTGCTCGCCGATTCCACCGGTAAAAGCAAAGACATCGACGCCATTCAGACAAGCGGCTAACGCCCCTGATTCTCTGACGATGCGATAAGTAAAAAGATCAATTGCGGTTTGTGCCTTAGAGTCTTTACTTTGACGCAATGTACGCATATCGGCAGAGATACCAGATACACCAAGCAAACCCGACTCTTTATACAGCGTCTTTTCAATCCGCTTTGCATCCCATCCTGCTTGCAGCAAATGCAGTAAAATTCCAGGATCGAGTGCACCGCAGCGAGTGCCCATCATCAAGCCATCCAGAGCAGAAAAACCCATGGTAGTGGCGATACTTTGTCCGTGTAACATTGCGCAAGCGCTAGCGCCATTTCCAAGATGCGCCATGATGACTCGCTGATTGGCTTTGCCAGATTGCTGCGCTAATCGCCCAGCAACGTAACGGTAAGATAATCCATGAAAACCATAACGACGAATCCCCAATTCACGCACGGCAAGAGGTAACGCTACTGTCCGCTCGTTGAGCGGCAAGTTTGCATGAAATCCGGTATCAAAACACGCTATCTGAGGGAGATCAGGATAGGCATTTTGAAATGCAATAATTCCCTCTACATTATGAGGTTGATGTAAAGGCGCAAGCGAATCGAGGCTTTGCAGATAAGCCAATGCATTTGCATCAATCACTATCGATTGTGCATATCGATCACCTCCATGCACGATCCGATGCGCAACCGCTACAACATGCTCTTGCTGACTATGTTGTTCCAGCAAAAGTCGCAAACTAGTGAGTGCCTGTGCAAATTTTCTTCCCTCGTCATCGGTGCTTACGGTTAAAGGGAAAACTTGCTTATCGCCGCGAATATCCATGCTGATCGAGGGCTTACCACCCGGCTCTAAACCTTCAACCTCACCAGATAAATTCGCTGAATCAACTAATGCATGATGCACTGGATAAAGCGCAAATTTAATCGATGAAGAGCCAGCATTCACTGCCAGAATCGCGCGTCCTTTCATGGTACGTTCTTTCTGTATTCATGCGCTAATAATTTGACCAACGCTGCCGAAGCAACCCGAGCACTAGGTCCATCGGCACGACTGGTCAACGCAATCGGCACCTTTGCGCCCAAAACTACGCCACAGGTGGCAGCACCTGCCAGATATTCAAATTGTTTTGCCAGCATATTACCTGATTCCAGATCAGGTACCATCAAAATATCAACATCACCGGCGACGGGTGAAACGATGCCTTTAATCCTGGCTGCTTCCGCAGAAATAGCATTATCGAAAGCAAGCGGACCATCAACGATTGCGCCTTTAATTTGCCGACGCTCAACCATCTTGCACAGTGCCGCCGCGTCGATTGTCGAGGCAATTTTTGGATTCACGGTTTCAACTGCGGACAAAATAGCGACCTTGGGATCTGTGATTTTGAGTGCATGCGCAAGATTAATGACGTTTTGCAGAATATCGGCCTTTTCTAATAAGCTTGGAACAATATTCAATGCAGCATCCGTCAACAGCAAGACCTTGTGGTACATCGGAACATCGAGATGAAACACATGTGACAAACGGAATTTGGTCTTTAATCCAGCACAATGCACAACGGCGGACATCAACTCATCGGTATGCAAACTCCCTTTCATTAATGCTTCTACCTGGCCAGTTGCCGCAAGCTCTACTGCTTTTTCGGCGGCCGCGTGACTATGCACAACGTCAACGATTTCAACACCACTGAGATCAAGTCGCGCAGCATTTGCAACGGCAAGAAGCTTATCTTTTGGTGCCACTAAGACAGGGATAATTAACCCTTGTTTCGCAGCGTCCAACGCGCCTTGCAAGGAATCTTCATCGCATGGATGCACGACCGCACAGCGAATTGCCGGGAGATCGCTGACACTATCAACTAATGCCTTTTGTCTGGCACCAAGATCAAACAGCGCCATCGTCGGCAACGTGGTACGTGGACGGGTAACCCGCTCAGTCGGCGCGATGACTAAAGCATTGCCATACACCACTCTGACGCCGTGCTGATTGAGAATCTCACAATCTAAGGTCACACGCTTTTTTTCGTCATCTTTAGCGATCACGGTCGCAGAGATGGTCAACGTATCACCGATCCGTACAGGCTTTGTAAAATGCAGATTTTGTTCCAGGTAAATAGTCCCGGGTCCCGGCAAGCGTGTGCCAAGAATCGTCGAGATCAATGCCCCACCCCACATGCCATGTGCGATGACACCGTGGAATAACGTGTGCTCTGCATATTCCTTGTCCAGATGCGCAGGATTAACGTCGCCAGAAATAGATGCAAATGCCTGAATATCTGCTTGCGTCAGAGTGCGAATCTGGCTAGCTGTCTGACCAATACTAATATCATCATAAACGACATTGGAAATCGACTCTTGCTCATTATTTACTGGATAAATAGGATCGTTCATTGCTTATTCTCCTTGAAGGTGCCAACTGAAAGTCTGTCACGAACCTGATTAATTCACGATGTGGTAACCACCGTCAACATACAAGGTCTGTCCCGTCATACCGGACGATGCATTGCTAATCAAGAATGCGGCCAATTGCCCTACTTCATCCAGAGTCACTAGACGTTTTAAAGGTGAACGAAGGATCGCTTTTTCCATCAATGCATCAAAATCCAGGAGTCCCGAGGCAGCCCGGGTAGGCATAGGCCCTGGCGAAATTGCGTGAACGCGGACACCCTTTTCACCTAGTTCAGTCGCTAAATAGCGGACTAATGATTCCAATGCGGCTTTTACTGGCCCCATCAAACCATAGTGAGCGACCGCCTCTTCTGCGCCAAGATAACTCATGGTAATCAAACTACCGTCAGAACTTAAATGCGGCTCGCACAATTTAGCGATTTGTGCAAATGAATGGCAAGAAACATTCATGGAGCGCAAAAATCCACTGCTAGAACTATCGATGACGCGGCCATGTAAATCGATTAGGGGTGCCCAGGCAATCGAATGAATGACGAAATCCAATTGACCAAAATGCGCTACAGCTTGTCCGACTAAAGCTTCTAACGAGCCTTCTTGTTCAACATCACAGATCACAAGTGGCGCGTGAAGTTGGTCTGCCAAAGGTTGAACAAATGGCTCAGCCTTTTGATTGACACAAGACACCATCAGTTGCGCTCCCATTTTTTGCGCGACACGTGCGCAACCATAAGCAATACTGTGCTCGTTGGCCAGTCCGATAATCAAGCCACGCTTTCCCTGCAAAGAAAAAACCGAATTATTGTCTGACATGTTGTTACTCGCTTTCAGATGTGCGTGTTAAGGAGTTGCTCAAAAAATGTGATTATTTAAGTTGCTTATTTAAACTGCTTATTTAAGCTGGGCGAATTCTAGGATGAAGTGCAATTTATGAACGGTACCGGTTAATGAGGGCAAGATGCGATAGCATTTGTGCCTTTTTGACCGGCCAGTCGAAATTGCATAATGAACTACACACATCTCACCCA
>NZ_JBMPPH010000080.1:0-7217 GCF_049340285.1 Undibacterium sp. SXout20W
GCGGCATCATCTGCTTAAGGATGGCCTCCTTGCGTTCTGCTGGATAACGATTCACTGCATGTCTTTACTCCGCCCCAATACGGTTGATGTGAATTAATTGACGCGACATCTATCCTGACATAGGGGGTTACTCCGCCCCAATACGGTTGATGTGAATTAATTGACGCGACATCTATCCTGACATAGGGGGTTAACTTAACGTTAATGTTTAGTCCTGTAGGCCAAATTAGTAGCTAAACGAAAAAGCCCAACTTACTGGGATACATTGAAAATATAATCACAAAAAGTGTCGTTATTTTTTACATTAAAATATAATTATTTTCCAAGTCGTTGATTTTATTAATCATATAAGTCTGGCGCGAAAATTGCTTTTTGTACACACTAGGGTAGCAACATCACTTAATAATCCTAAATCAATATTATATAAAAGGTATTTTTAAAATGATAAAGACAATGTTACGAGCGACAATGATCGCTGCAACTTTCTTCGGATTGATCTCTGTAGCAAACGCTACTACGATCGACCAATCTCAGCTCAACTACAACACAGGCGTCCCATTCGCATTCTCCTTTGCGCCGGTCACGAATTACCCACTTGGTCAATCTTTTACAGCAGGTAAAAGCGGGTTATTAGCGGATATTTATTTAGGCTCAAATGGCGGCATTCAAGGTGGCGGCAATACTCTAACCATGGACATACATGCGGGTAACGGTATTGGCGGTACGTTATTAGGTCATTCCACAGTTAATGTCACAAGTGTCTGGACACCAATAGTAGGACATTGGTTACTTACAATTGATACATCTAACCTTGGAATTGATGTAGTGGCGGGCAACCAATACACGTTTGATTTTACATCTGTCACTGGCGCGGGTGACTTAGCATACCGCGGCATATTAGGCAATACTAGCAATCCATACGCAGGTGGGCGTATTTATACCGGCGCAGGGTACGGCAATCAACCTAATTGGGATCTTGTATTTCAAACTGCGGTGACCGACGTTCCTGAACCAGCGCCCTTTACTTTACTGTTTTCTGGACTGGCATTGATCGGATGCATGCTTCACAGACGTAAATCGGACTAAGTTGTATCCGCAAACTTTGCTCTATGCGACTGTTTCTGCGCTTCATATGCAATGAAATAGGCGCATGGTGCGAGCTTGAAATTTTCAATATTCAACGAACTGTCACCTGACATTCTTTCCAAGTAGCGACTGCTCTACGGTCTTGCCACGTAAGTGCGCCATCAATTTATAAAAATACGACGTTAAACATAGGCCCATTAGCACCAATAAGAGCGAGCGTTAATTTATCAGTATTACTTTATCCAAAATCATATATAAAAATAGCCAGATTACAAGCGCAGTCAGGTCAAGAACAATTACACTAAATAGATCAAGCTTGGTATCAAATAAATCAATGGCCATTTGACTTTGCAAAAATCAACCGCGATGTAGTGTCAATAACATGATTTACTGCACACTTGATTTTGCCAGCATATCGCTTCTCAATCAAAATATGCACGGCATATGCTATCAGAAGGACGACAAACAGCGTTGACAATAGAAGAACATGAGAATTGACTACTGGATACGCAAGATTGAAGACCATAAAGCCAATATTTTCATGCAGAAGGTAGAGAGGATAGGTAAGCGATCCGGCCAATACCCAGCGATAACGCGCTACCCTACCAGTCCATTTTAAAGAAATCAAAAACATCACAAAAAAGAAGACGCTGACGATGCTCGCGACGACATAGTCACTCATGTTTGTGTTGTAGGTTTTCTCAAAAAAGCGCAGATTGCCGATGGATTGAAATAATGCAAAACCCCAGCACACCATTATTATTCCGACCCTCGTGAATGACGCACCCGCAGACCAAATTAAGTAATAGGCAGCACCAGCAATAAAATAAGCAGAATAATCAACAATGAGCAGAATATTAAGGCCATACATTGGATGGATATTAAGAAAAATCGATCCGATTAACCACAATAAAATAATCAGTTGCGCATGTTGAATTTTACCAATGATCAAAAGCAAGGCAATCAATGCATAAAATCGCAACTCGACAAATAGCGTCCAATACACTCCATCAATAGGAGGAACGTCGACAAAACCACTCAGCATGGTCATGTTGACCAAATATTGCTCTATAGTTGCCGAGTAACGTACACCGCCGATCGCGAGTGTGACAACAAATGTCATCGTGCAAGCCGCCCAAAATGCGGGATAAAGGCGGACAAACCTTGATACAACAAAGCTTCTTAGACTACCATTTGAGGCAGTCATAAGAATGACAAATCCACTGATAATGAAAAATAGCTCGACGCCAAGATATCCATACTTAGCAAAAGGCGCCAACAATGGATAAGGCATCACTGACATCGCATCCGCAGCGTATCCGCGAAATGAATAATGAAATAGAACAACCGTCATTGCAGCGAAAAATCGCAACAGATCAAGTTCATTAACTCTCTTAGTTTCCATGTGTCTTTTGCTTCCCTTTTGCTTCACTTCAACTTAACTATCGACCGTTTAGTATCCCAGATTCATCTCAATGTGCTCACCTTGTTCAATCTGTAGTCGGGCATCAATCTTATAAAACTTTGATAACAAATTTGAATATAGCGATTGTGATCGCGTGCTATTACTTAGTCAACTACGGCTTGCAAGCTTTGCTGTTCAAACTCAAATCCTACAATGAATAAATACACCTTATGTCCGGACTGTTATTATCTTCGTTTCCGCTTACCTAGCATGCATGGAGAATCACATTAATCACTAAGGTCTGCACGGTTTTCAGTTAATTGGCGACCACTTCGCTAGACTTCCAGGCATCCAGAATCTGAATACGTTTTAACCAGCGCTGAAGATGAAGCAAGTCAGCAATAGGAAATTGAGACCGAATTTGATCAGCCAGCGGTGCAGCAATTGCGAAATCCGCGAGAGACAGACCGCTATCACACAACCAATCACGCTGTGCGAGATGGCGATCCAGAACGGTCGCCGCTTCAGTGATGAGTTGTTCGCCACGCCCTACTTCTTGCGGGTCGGCGACTCCCTTTCCAGCTAAAAATTTGATGGAATTTTCCCAATTAAGAAGGCTCACACTGGGCATTAAATGTTGCCCGCACCAAAATAGCCATCGGTTGATATCTGCACGAGCACTGGCATCCATTGGGTAGAGCGTTTGCGGTGCCGTCAAATCAGCCAAATATTGCATAATGGCGTACGATTCCCAAAGAACGAAACCATCATGTTCAAGTACCGGTACTTGATGATTGGGATTGAGTTGCAAAAATTGTGGCGTATTTTGCGCCCCGTTAAAAAGATCAACGATGACAAGATCCAACTTGATTTCAAGGTGAAGAGCGGTCAATAAAACGCGGCGACTGCAAGTTGAAGCGGGATGATAATAAAGGCGCATAGTTCAGGCTCCATCAGTGTGTGAATGAATGATCAATGCGATGATTATCACCCCCAATACTGACAGAAAATGGCAGTAGCAAACTTGGCATTTACGTTCTTTGAGTTAACACCTGCTGATCGATATTCAATGCACGCCATTCTTTCAACAACGCATGGCGCCGACGTGGATACCGTTCCATACGCAGATCTAAAGACGAAATTTTGTCGATTCTGAAATGCCGAAATTCTTGCCGTAGTTCGCACCAGGCAGCCAGCATTCGGGCATGGTCAAAGTAACCTAGGACAATCGGCCAAATTATGCGTTCCGTCATCTGCCCTTTCAGGTCCTGATATCGCATCAACATTTTATGTTCTGTACGAATTGCCTGACGAATAGATGAGACGTCAATTGCCTCAGTCTCAGCTCGCGAACGATCGCCCAATATTGACGCGTTGCTGTCAAGCGTGTGTCTAAGATCCTGCGGTAACACTGCAGCGATCTTCGACAATGCAGCCTTTGCCGCCTTGCTTAAACTGAGATCTGTGCGTTCAGCCACCCAGCGCGACCCAATCACCAGCGCTTCAATTTCTTCTTCGGTGAACATTAAGGGTGGCAGCGTAAACCCAGGACGCAATACGTAACCGAGGCCCGGTGCACCCTCAATTTTTGCCCCTTGTTCCTGGAGGGTCGCAATATCGCGATAAAGGGAGCGTAGACTAATACCAACTTCGGCGGCAAGCGCTGCACCTGTCACAGGAAATCGGTGCCGCCGTAAAATCTGAAGCAGATCGAGTAAGCGTTTTGAGCGGGACATGATTGATGACTACCTCAACACTACGAACGTTGCATTATCATTGATCGCTGACCACTTTAGACCGCGCGCGAATTCTTAAAATGATAGGCAGTAACAGCATCGCGAGAACACCAGCGCCAACGATGGCGATCAAAATAGATGGCCCAACCCATGGTGCAAAATGGTAAAAAAAATCCGTGATCGACGGAGCGCAAAGTGCTCCAGCCAAAACACCGGCCAATGCCCACAAAATTGACTGGCAAAATTCTTTCCGGCTAACACCTGGCTCATAGCGATTTAAGTTACTCATAGGTAATTTAAATTTAAATTAAAGTTAAAGTTAAAGTTAAAGTTAAGTTGCTTAGAGCGAATCAATGTCATTCAAATTTGCATTTGTAATCGCATAAAGCCAAAAATCGCGTGATTCGCCACGAACTATTTTTAGTTTTCGCAATTTCCCTTCTACTTCGAATCCACATTTTTGCAATATTCGTGCTGAGGCGAGGTTGGTATCAAGGGCTGTGGCCTGAATACGTACGAATCCACCTTCGGTCAAACCCCAGCGCACCAGAGCACGACAGCAAGCCGTTATGATGCCACGACCCCAATAGTCAGGATGCAAATTATAGGAAATTTCTGCAGTGCGATTTACCACCGACATTGCGTGAAATCCAATCACGCCAGCAAATACACCTGACGCTTTATCAACGATGGCAAATTGCATTGGCGATTCGGGATCTTCGCTGTTATAGGTTGCAATCAAACTCCGCAAATCTTCCGGTGACTTCACATTCCAACTCGTATGTTGCACCACATATGGCAGCGACAAATAGGCAAACCAAGCGTTCACGTCCGATAGTTCGATCGGTCTTAACAATAAGCCCTCATCAACTACGTCAGGGGAAGGAAATTCACGCATAAAAAATGAATTAGGGTGATGGTCTTTTTTCAAAAAAGGCAAGCTAGAACCTAATGACTTTATTTAATAATAGTTTTACAGAGCAACATTTTTTCTTAACAAAAGTTTTATGTCGCAATGATTTGAAAATTGCAATGCCGTCGGTACATAAGAAGGGAAATTCCGAGCCCAACGCCAGCATGGAAAACGTCCGCGCGGCGTGGGCTCAAATAAGTTTTACTTCACGCGGTAAAGAGCGCAAAGTTTATTACCATCGGGATCACGCACATAACTTAGGTGCATTGCGCCCATGCTGCCCTCACGTAAGCCTGGAGGACCCTCACAGGTCTGACCACCGTGCGCAACTGCGACATCGTGGAACAATTTCACCTGCTCTGGCGAACTACATTTAAAACCAATTGTTCCGCCGTTAGCAAATGTTGCGGGCTCACCATTGATTGGTTCAGTAATCGCCAGCGAGTTCCCTTCGTGGCGATAAAACAGGCGGGTATGACCCGATGGCGATATATTACGAATTGCCTGCCCTGCTCCGAGAGTGGCTAGCACCGCATCGTAAAATACCTTTGATCGTTCTATATCGTTAGAACCAAGCATGACATGGTTAAACATCCTATCTCCTTTAGTTAATAAGTATCCCCAGTTTTTGGGTTTTTATTTAAAAAAAATATTTAAAAAAATATTTAAAAAATATTCGCAAATTAAGACTATGACACTTCATAGCTAAAACGCAGCTTATCCCATGTCCACAAGATCACAAAGAATAGCATTTAGACGATCAACCATAAATACTACTGCCAAACAAACAACAACCGCCAACGATGAACAATGCAACTTTTACCTTGTCTTCAAATAGTGAAGCCCTTGATTTTTTTATTGAGACGCTTTAACTTTTGATTGCCACAATTCAATTTTATTCCCCTCAGGATCGAGTATCCATGCAAAGCGACCGTTAGCGTCGGTGTCATCGCGCTTGAGTATGTCGACGCCCTTCACGTTCAATCGCAGTATTAACGCATCCATGTCGTCAACCGCGTAATTGATCATGAAATCTGTATTCGAAGGTGCAAAATATTTTGTCGCTGCCGGAAAAGCGCTCCAGGTCAGCAGAGATGGATGTTGAGGCGCGTCATAACGAAGCATGGCGCCACCCCACGCTTCCAGTGGCATGCCGAGTACGTCTCGGTACCATGCCGCCAACGTCTTAGGGTCCTTCGCCTTAAAAAAGATACCGCCGATGCCAGTAATATGCCCTGCAGCCTGAACAGGCGCAGTAGTAGCTTTAGCATCCTGCGACTGCACAGCGCTTGCCATACTCAGCAACAACACGGCCGGTAAAAAATAAATAAGAAGTTTTTTCATATTTGGTGTCCTCATAGTCGGTTTTACGTCCACTAGCCCCACCTGATCAAACAAAACAAAAGACCCAACTGCATGTTTACCGTCAACAGGCAGCATTCTGCGCACTTTTAATCCATTCATCATTTCCTGATGCGTCCCAGATGATGAATGAATTCAGTCATTTTGAATGCCAGCACCTAGCGCAGATTGAATTGTGATGTGCCCACTCAGGAGTTTGTGTATCGGACATTTATTAGCAATTTCTAATAGACGCACACGTTCAGCCTCAGTGATATCTCCTTCAATGAAAATCCGACGCTGCATCTGATAGGAGACATCGCCTTGCTCATCTTTACTTTCGATATGATCAACGGTAACTCGTAAATCACTGACAGCCATTTGACGACGACGTATATACAGCTCTAAGGTCAGCGTTGTACAAGCAGCCAGAGCCGAATCCAACAAATCGTGCGGATCAGGCGCAAGATTAAGCGAACCTGCTGCCTCATCAACGTCAGCATTCCAAACATGGCGCCCATTCGTCAAAGTCGTCAAAGCGCCATTGGCACGGTGTAATTTTGCTTCAATAGTCATAATGCTTCCCTTGTCGATTTCTTATTAAATTAAATGGCGAATTCTAGGATGAAGTGCAATTTATGAACGGTACCGGTTAATGAGGGCAAGATGCGATAGCATTTGTGCCTTTTTGACCGGCCAGTCGAAATTGCATAATGAACTACACACATCTCACCCA
>NZ_JBMPPH010000081.1:0-6031 GCF_049340285.1 Undibacterium sp. SXout20W
TCGCTTCTCTGCTGCAAACGAACACAACGCTTCGTTGCTAAATCAGGTAAATAAATGCTTAGATTTGAGCGGAAAAGAATTTACACCATTCGGTTCTTTAACAATTAACAGTCAATAAATGTGAGCACTTGATGAAAGCGCACTAATCAGTTTTTAACTGGTTGGTATACTTAAAAAATATCAAATGCTTCACAAGAAATAAATAATAGGAAAGTCGTTCAGAAATGAATGACGGAACTGTCAGTATTTTGAGTGAGCGACCTGTCTGCAAGGACAGGGTTCAGAAATGAACACAAAAACAGAGATTAAACTGAAGAGTTTGATCCTGGCTCAGATTGAACGCTGGCGGCATGCCTTACACATGCAAGTCGAACGGCAGCGCGGGGCAACCTGGCGGCGAGTGGCGAACGGGTGAGTAATATATCGGAACATACCCTAGAGTGGGGGATAACGTAGCGAAAGTTACGCTAATACCGCATACGCACTAAGGTGGAAAGTGGGGGATCGCAAGACCTCATGCTCATGGAGTGGCCGATATCTGATTAGCTAGTTGGTGAGGTAAAGGCTCACCAAGGCGACGATCAGTAGCTGGTCTGAGAGGACGACCAGCCACACTGGAACTGAGACACGGTCCAGACTCCTACGGGAGGCAGCAGTGGGGAATTTTGGACAATGGGGGCAACCCTGATCCAGCAATGCCGCGTGAGTGAAGAAGGCCTTCGGGTTGTAAAGCTCTTTTGTCAGGGAAGAAACGGTGGTCTCTAATATAGACTGCTAATGACGGTACCTGAAGAATAAGCACCGGCTAACTACGTGCCAGCAGCCGCGGTAATACGTAGGGTGCAAGCGTTAATCGGAATTACTGGGCGTAAAGCGTGCGCAGGCGGTTATATAAGTCAGATGTGAAATCCCCGGGCTCAACCTGGGAACTGCATTTGAGACTGTATGGCTAGAGTGTGTCAGAGGGGGGTAGAATTCCACGTGTAGCAGTGAAATGCGTAGATATGTGGAGGAATACCGATGGCGAAGGCAGCCCCCTGGGATAACACTGACGCTCATGCACGAAAGCGTGGGGAGCAAACAGGATTAGATACCCTGGTAGTCCACGCCCTAAACGATGTCTACTAGTTGTCGGGTCTTAATTGACTTGGTAACGCAGCTAACGCGTGAAGTAGACCGCCTGGGGAGTACGGTCGCAAGATTAAAACTCAAAGGAATTGACGGGGACCCGCACAAGCGGTGGATGATGTGGATTAATTCGATGCAACGCGAAAAACCTTACCTACCCTTGACATGTCAGAAATCCCGAAGAGATTTGGGAGTGCTCGCAAGAGAATCTGAACACAGGTGCTGCATGGCTGTCGTCAGCTCGTGTCGTGAGATGTTGGGTTAAGTCCCGCAACGAGCGCAACCCTTGTCATTAGTTGCTACGAAAGGGCACTCTAATGAGACTGCCGGTGACAAACCGGAGGAAGGTGGGGATGACGTCAAGTCCTCATGGCCCTTATGGGTAGGGCTTCACACGTCATACAATGGTACATACAGAGGGCCGCCAACCCGCGAGGGGGAGCTAATCCCAGAAAGTGTATCGTAGTCCGGATTGTAGTCTGCAACTCGACTACATGAAGTTGGAATCGCTAGTAATCGCGGATCAGCATGTCGCGGTGAATACGTTCCCGGGTCTTGTACACACCGCCCGTCACACCATGGGAGCGGGTTCTGCCAGAAGTAGGTAGCTTAACCGTAAGGAGGGCGCTTACCACGGCAGGGTTCGTGACTGGGGTGAAGTCGTAACAAGGTAGCCGTATCGGAAGGTGCGGCTGGATCACCTCCTTTCTAGAGTGGCGTATTAGTTAAGTGTTCACTTTTATTGACTGTTAAATTAGATAACGAGAATAAGTTAAGGCTGAGTAGTAAGTTAGCTTTAATAAAAAAGAGTAGTTATGCTTCAGAAAGCGTAGCGAGCGTTTCAAGGTTCAGCTGAGAAGCACAGTCGTACAAACGTACGACGAGCATCGGAAGTTGAAGATTGAAAGGCGCAGTAGCTTAATGAAGTATAAGGGGGTTTAGCTCAGCTGGGAGAGCACCTGCTTTGCAAGCAGGGGGTCGTCGGTTCGATCCCGTCAACCTCCACCAAGTTGTAGATGTCAAATAAAAGACTGATTCAAACGAGGTTGATCAAGGCGCAGCGACGCAGACAGTACGCAAGTACGGCAAGGAGTTGCAACGCAGAGCAAACGCGTTTTAAGCAGTCGATTGCGGGGCTGTAGCTCAGCTGGTTAGAGCACCGTGTTGATAACGCGGGGGTCGTTGGTTCGAGCCCAACCAGCCCTACCAAGACATCGATAATACAAGCGATAGTACAAACCTAAGTCAGCAAGATTGAGAGAAATAACTCAATGGTCGTTGAAGTGAAGATTTAGGTTTGTTCTTTCAAAGCGAAAGACAAGCAGTATAAGAAGTTCTCGTTCTTTAACAATTTAGAAGAAGTAAAGTAGAAATAATCAAAATTTATTTCTGTAAAGGAAATGCCCGGAAGAGTGTTTCGTTTAATGTAACGACAGTTGCATTGAATAATTTATGGAAGGGTTATGATTGTATCGAACAAACAAAGTATTAAAAAGAGTTTGATCAAAAGCAGCCGAAAGGCAGTTTTAGAAAAAAATAAATTCTTGAGATACGGCAAACGCTAAAGTAATACTCATAAGTAGTAAAGAACTATAATCGGATCTTGGTGATGAACCATGTTGTTGAAGAGATTCAATAAGATGACACCAGGAGTTAAAGTTATAGGGACAAGTGACTAAGTGCACATGGTGGATGCCTTGGCGATATCAGGCGATGAAGGACGTAGTAGCTTGCGATAAGCTGCGGGGAGTGAGCAAACACACATTGATCCGCAGATTTCCGAATGGGGAAACCCGGCCTTAGGGTCATTGCAATCTGAATACATAGGATTGCAAAGCGAACGTGGCGAACTGAAACATCTAAGTAGCTACAGGAAAAGAAATCAACCGAGATTCCCAAAGTAGTGGCGAGCGAAATGGGAAGAGCCTGCAAGATTTAGCATCTTTGATAATAGAACGGAATGGAAAGTCCGGCCATAGAGGGTGATAGCCCCTTATATGAAATCATCGGTGTGGAACTAAGTTTGCGACAAGTAGGGCGGGACACGTGAAATCCTGTCTGAACATGGGGGGACCATCCTCCAAGGCTAAATACTCGATATCGACCGATAGTGAACCAGTACCGTGAGGGAAAGGCGAAAAGAACCCCGGGAGGGGAGTGAAATAGAACCTGAAACCGTGTGCATACAAACAGTAGGAGCGGACTTGTTCCGTGACTGCGTACCTTTTGTATAATGGGTCAGCGACTTACATTCAGTGGCAAGGTTAACCGCATAGGGAAGCCGTAGAGAAATCGAGTCCGAATAGGGCGAACATAGTCGCTGGGTGTAGACCCGAAACCAAGTGATCTACTCATGGCCAGGTTGAAGGTGCGGTAACACGCACTGGAGGACCGAACCCACTAATGTTGAAAAATTAGGGGATGAGCTGTGGGTAGGGGTGAAAGGCTAAACAAACTTGGAAATAGCTGGTTCTCTCCGAAAACTATTTAGGTAGTGCCTCAAGTATCACCGACGGGGGTAGAGCACTGTTATGGCTAGGGGGTCATCGCGACTTACCAAACCATTGCAAACTCCGAATACCGTTGAGTGCGAGCTTGGGAGACAGACATCGGGTGCTAACGTCCGGTGTCAAGAGGGAAACAACCCAGACCGCCAGCTAAGGTCCCAAAGTATAGCTAAGTGGAAAACGAAGTGGGAAGGCTAAAACAGTCAGGAGGTTGGCTTAGAAGCAGCCACCCTTTAAAGAAAGCGTAATAGCTCACTGATCGAGTCGTCCTGCGCGGAAGATGTAACGGGGCTAAGCTATACACCGAAGCTGCGGATATGTTTTAGGACATATGGTAGGAGAGCGTTCTGTAAGCCTGCGAAGGTGTCTTGTAAAGGATGCTGGAGGTATCAGAAGTGCGAATGCTGACATGAGTAGCGATAATGGGGGTGAAAAGCCTCCACGCCGTAAGCCCAAGGTTTCCTGTTCAACGTTCATCGGAGCAGGGTGAGTCGGCCCCTAAGGCGAGGCAGAGATGCGTAGCTGATGGGAAGCAGGTTAATATTCCTGCACCGTCGTATGATGCGATGGGGGGACGGATCACAGAAGGTCGTCAGGCGGTTGGAAGAGCCTGTTCTTGACTTGTAGAAGGCACTTAGGCAAATCCGGGTGCGTAATTCAAGGGGTTGAGACGAGTGAATTAATTCACGAAGCGATCGGAAGTGGTTCCAAGAAAAGCCTCTAAGCTTCAGTCATACGAGACCGTACCGCAAACCGACACAGGTGGGCGAGATGAGTATTCTAAGGCGCTTGAGAGAACTCGGGAGAAGGAACTCGGCAAATTGGTACCGTAACTTCGGGATAAGGTACGCCCTTGTAGTTTGACTGCCCTGCGGCAGAAGGATGAAGGGGTTGCAATAAACTGGTGGCTGCGACTGTTTAATAAAAACACAGCACTCTGCAAACACGAAAGTGGACGTATAGGGTGTGACGCCTGCCCGGTGCTGGAAGATTAAATGATGGGGTGCAAGCTCTTGATTGAAGTCCCAGTAAACGGCGGCCGTAACTATAACGGTCCTAAGGTAGCGAAATTCCTTGTCGGGTAAGTTCCGACCTGCACGAATGGCGTAACGATGGCCACACTGTCTCCTCCCGAGACTCAGCGAAGTTGAAATGTTTGTGATGATGCAATCTACCCGCGGCTAGACGGAAAGACCCCATGAACCTTTACTGTAGCTTTGCATTGGACTTTGAATCGATCTGTGTAGGATAGGTGGGAGGCTTAGAAGCGTGGACGCCAGTTTGCGTGGAGCCATCCTTGAAATACCACCCTGGTTTATTTGAGGTTCTAACCTTGGCCCCTGATCGGGGTTGGGGACAGTGCATGGTAGGCAGTTTGACTGGGGCGGTCTCCTCCCAAAGTGTAACGGAGGAGTTCGAAGGTACGCTAATTACGGTCGGACATCGTGATGATAGTGCAATGGCATAAGCGTGCTTAACTGCGAGACTGACAAGTCGAGCAGGTACGAAAGTAGGACATAGTGATCCGGTGGTTCTGTATGGAAGGGCCATCGCTCAACGGATAAAAGGTACTCTGGGGATAACAGGCTGATTCCTCCCAAGAGTTCATATCGACGGGGGAGTTTGGCACCTCGATGTCGGCTCATCACATCCTGGGGCTGTAGCCGGTCCCAAGGGTATGGCTGTTCGCCATTTAAAGTGGTACGTGAGCTGGGTTTAAAACGTCGTGAGACAGTTTGGTCCCTATCTGCCGTGGGCGTTGGAAGTTTGAAGGGGGCTGCTCCTAGTACGAGAGGACCGGAGTGGACGAACCTCTGGTGTATCGGTTGTCACGCCAGTGGCATTGCCGAGTAGCTATGTTCGGAAGAGATAACCGCTGAAAGCATCTAAGCGGGAAACTCGCCTTAAGATGAGACTTCCCAGAGACTTTGATCTCTTTAAAGGGTCGTTCGAGACCAGGACGTTGATAGGCTGGGTGTGGAAGTGCAGTAATGCATTAAGCTAACCAGTACTAATTGCCCGTAAGGCTTGTCCCTATAACCTTAGCAGGTTGTAGCTGCAAGTGAGCAATATGAAGTGTATGCCAGTGAGTTGGATACGAATCATAACCAGTAATAAATGAATCAAGATTAGTGCGAGTTGATATAAAGACGACGCACACTCTACGAACTTCTTCTGAATTGGATTTGCTGTGGGCTGCAGAACAACGCACACACAACAGATCGACAAGTTATGCCTGATGACCATAGCGAGTTGGTACCACCCCTTCCCATCCCGAACAGGACCGTGAAACGACTCTGCGCCAATGATAGTGCTGCAACCAGTGTGAAAGTAGGTTATCGTCAGGCTCCCTATTGCTACCCCTCCCTGTGAAAACAGTGAGGGGTTTTGCTTTT
>NZ_JBMPPH010000082.1:0-5430 GCF_049340285.1 Undibacterium sp. SXout20W
GGTGAGATGTGTGTAGTTCATTATGCAATTTCGACTGGCCGGTCAAAAAGGCACAAATGCTATCGCATCTTGCCCTCATTAACCGGTACCGTTCATAAATTGCACTTCATCCTAGAATTCGCCTAATAATTTTAATCAACATGATCGCATAAAAAAACCACCGTCTTAGCTTTAGTGCGTTGTAGTAGCATTTAGATTGGTAGTATTGAAATACTCAATGCGCTTGATAGACGAGGGAAGAACCTAGACCTTATTGATAGTGGCCAGGCTGTGCTGGGATGAGCATCGCGCTTCTCAATCATTGCGGTTTTATCCGCAGACGCGTGTCAGCCCCACTTGTACTCGCGGAAATAATTCCCGCCCAAGGCGTACCATTTGCTTTTCTTTGCTATGAAAAATGATTTCATAGCCGTGGCGAGCATAGAGCGCAATGAGTGGATAGTTGTTTTCTCCTGTATCTGTCGCACTTCGAAATAATTGCTGACTTGAAAACCAGACATGTGCAGCGCCGAGTAAGGCGTCGGCGATTCCCTTGCGCCGCATTTCAGGTAATACGTAGGCTGTTGTGACCAGACCGTAGTGTCCGCGTTCATCCTCTTCTTGTCTGATAATGATGTGGCCGACATGTTGATTCTCCGGCCCAAACCGTGCGACATAAATCGCGCCTGAAAGTCGACCATCCAGATGGGACACCGCACGATCGCGAAGCCATTCTAAGGAATACATGGAGCTACCAATTTCAACACCGAGGACATCAATTAAAGTGTCACGCATCCGGGACGCGATGATCGGCAGTTCCTTACTGTCTTGCTGAATGCGTTCAATATGAAGGTGCATGGACGATCGCTCGCAATCGGAGTTTCCAGTGGTTTTTCGTCATCCTGCCACATTAAAATTGTCAATGCAACATCAAATCGAGATGGATTGTAATGATCGAGGCAAACAAAAAAATGCATTAAAGAATGAGTAAACTTTATTTTAAACAACACGTGCAGTGTTTTTGAGAAGTATTCCAACTAGTACGCATGTCACTAAATGCAAACTGTGGGCTATTTTTTTTGTTGTGCGGTACTTTTTTTTAATTTCCGGCCTCATAATTCGTTTATGAATTCTTTGATACCAATTTGTCGCTCTATGGTCAGTGCAGCAGTCGCAATTGCACCCTTTAAAATGAAATCTCAATCTCAATCCCAAGCCCAAGCCCAAGCCCAAGCCCAAGCCCAAGCCCAAGCCCGGCTTATCATGCTTTTCATGTGCGTACAACGCTCTCTGGGCGTTTTGGTTTTGGGTTTGAGTAGTATTGTTAATTGCTATGCGGTAACGCCTGAAGTGCAACTAGATAATCTGACTTGGACTGAGGTGCAACATCGGCTGGCCAGCGGTACCACGACCATACTTATCCCGATTGGCGGCACTGAGCAAAGTGGGCCGTATGTTGCCCTTGGGAAGCACAATGTGCGCGCTAACCTGTTGGCACAAAAAATTGCCCAAAATCTCGGTAATGCCTTAGTTGCCCCAGTTATTTCCTATGTCCCGGAGGGGAGCATTCATCCACCTGCAGGGCATATGCGATTTACCGGAACGATTTCGATTCCGGATAGCGCGTTTGAAGCGATGCTGGATGGAACAGCACGTAGTTTTAAGCAGCACGGATTTAAAGAGGTCATCTTTCTGGGCGATCACGGCGGCTATCAAAAAAATATGCAAAAGGTTGCCGCACGCTTGAGTCGGGAGTGGGGCAACGATCCATCGTGTCATGTGACGGCACTGTCAGAGTACTATCAGGCCGTTTCAGTGAGCTATGTCAATACCCTGCGTAACCGTGGCTTTAGTATGGCAGAAATCGGCTTACACGCAGGTTTAGCGGACACCGCGTTGACGTTAGCAATAGAACGTTCGCTGGTCAGAAGCGATGCCTTGGCACATGCGACCAAGCCGACCGAAGCGGAGGGTGTGTCTGGTGATCCTCGACATGCAACAGAAGAGCTTGGGCAATTGGCTGTCAAACAAATTATAGATGCGTCAGTCACCGCCATTAAGCGCGTGACTGGCGCCCGATGAACACCATTTTTAGTTTAAGCATTGAAACTCACGTATGTCTTTAAAATATAAACATCTAATTCGTGTCGGCGTCATTAGTGCCTTGTCTGTGGCGGGGTTTCAGTTTTTAATCGCTGGTGCTACAACAGCGGTACAGCCCGCAGTCAATGTTGTGACCGTACCAGGTATGCCGCCGGTGATCGATGCCCATAATTTGTATAGTGAAACGGGTGCTAGTCATTTGAGTCCCCAAGTGAAGGACGATCTGGTACGCGTCTACGTGCCTAATCTGCGTTCCAATGATGTTTCTGTGATCGATCCTGTCACTCTCAAAGTGATTGATCGTTTTAAGGTTGGTAAAGCCCCCCAACATATTGTGCCGTCCTGGGATTTGCGCACATTATGGGTTGCCAACAATGCCGAACGGCTCAATGAAGGTAGTCTGACGCCGATTGACCCGCGCACTGGCAAGTCCTCTAAAGCGATTCCAGTGGACGATCCTTACAATCTGTATTTCACACCGGACGGTAAGTCGGCAGTTGTCGTTGCAGAAGCGAAACATCGCTTGGATTTTCGTGATCCGCATACCATGGCATTGCAGTATTCCATTGCCGCGCCAAAGTGTGGCGGCATTAATCATGCAGACTTTTCTATCGATGGTAGTTACGCGATTTTTACCTGCGAATTTTATGGCAGTATTGCTAAAATTGATCTCAAAAATCGTTCTGTTATCGGCTACCTGAAATTACAAATGCCAGCAATTCGCTTCAAGGATGTACCAACGCTAGCGGGTCCTGGCGCAACTGAAATTTGCTCGTCTAAAAAAGGTATGCCGCAAGATATCCGCGTCTCTCCCGATGGCAAGCGTTTTTATGTCGCCGATATGGAAGCCGATGGCGTACACATTGTTGACGGCGATGCGTTTAAAGAAATCGGATTTATTCCAACCGGCGTCGCAGCGCATGGTCTATACCCAAGTCGTGACAACACCAAGTTATATGTCGCCAACCGTGGCTCGCATTTGATTCATGGTCCACGCAATGGCAAAGGCAGCGTGACAGTGATCGATTTTGCCGGCGGTAAGGTCGTTCAACAATGGCCAATACCTGGTGGCGGTAGTCCTGATATGGGGAATGTCAGTGCGGATGGCAAATATCTATGGTTGTCGGGTCGCTACGATGACGTGGTATATCGCATTGATACCGGAAGTGGCGCTGTGAATAAAATCGCTGTAGGACAAGAGCCACATGGATTGACCGTGTGGCCGCAGCCGGGCCGTTATTCATTGGGGCATACCGGTAATTTGCGTTAAAAGTTTAAAAGTTTAAGTTATAAAAAATCGCCGACACATTTTTCTGTGTCGGCGATTTTTTTTCAACTAAGATTTCACACAAATTTTATGAGCGAAATTTATTTTTTATTGGCTACTTCAGTATTTTGATGTGGTGCAGTTGCTTCACCTGCTTTGAAATCGCTACGGTCAAATGTCAGGTTTTGACCAGAAACCAATTTTACCCATTCAGGGTAGTTATAAGCCGAGCCGTTGGAGTGGTCAACGATCGCACCAATGCCACCGCCGAGGACGATATTACCGAACATGCTGCCTGCTACGCGCGAAACGACAGTCGCAGTCGCAGGATCATTGCCGTCTTTTTTACAGATGATACTCAAATTTGAACTTGAGCGATGCACTAAGACGCTGCCTGGCGTCGTAACATTAAAACTACCTGAATCATTTGTTAAGCTGCATTGCGCACCTTCAACAATACTGCCATTTGCTGCCAGGGTTTCAACGCGAATAGCCTGAGTTGTGCCATTTGAGACGGAAGCGCAACCGACTAATTGCAAACCCAGTAGACCCACAAGTCCTAATGTGAATATTTTCATAAATTTTCTCTTTATATAATTGTAATTACTTCTAATTTTTTGAAGCACATCATTCTTATGTAAATTATATTGAATTGCAATATACGAAAGAAAAAATTACAAAAAAATACTGGAGTATTTAATTTGACAATGTGGGTGAAAAGTCTAATTGGCACGCCAACCCGCATTTTCACTACAAACTAGCTAATCTCGCCAGCGCCGCATGCAGCGTCGCCTCTTTTTTTGCAAAACAGAAGCGTACAACGCGTTGATCAAATCCATCAGCGTAAAACGCGGAAAGAGTAATCGCGGCAACGCCAATCTCTGTCGTGAGCCATTTGCAGAACTCAATGTCACTTAAATCACTCACGGCAGAGATATCAACGCATTGGAAGTAAGTACCTTCGCAAGGAAGCAGGGTGAATTTCGTGTATTTCAATCCTTCTCTGAACAGATCACGTTTCTTCTGATAAAACGCCGAAAGTTGCAGGTAAGGCTGGGGATTGTTCATGTAGTCAGCCACACCATATTGAACCGGCGTATTAACTGTGAACACATTGTATTGGTGCACCTTACGGAATTCGGCGCTCAGCGACGCAGGTGCTGCGACATAGCCGATTTTCCAGCCTGTAACGTGGTAGGTTTTGCCAAAGCTGGAAACCACAAAAGACCGTGCTGCCAGACCAGGAAAGCTGGCAACACTTTGGTGCTGTGCGCCATCATAAACCAAGTGTTCATACACTTCATCAGCGATCACCAAGATGTTGGTCGACGCAAGAATCTCTTGCAGCCTGAGTATGTCCTCTTTGCTCCAGACCATGCCGCTGGGGTTGTGCGGGGAGTTAATGATGATCGCGCGCGTTTTACTACTGATGGCGGCGGTGATTTTGTCAAAGTCAGGCCGAAAGGTGCCGGGCGTCAATGGCACTCGCACTGCTATGCCACCGGCAAGTTCAATATTCGGCAGGTAGCTGTCGTAGCAAGGTTCAAGCACAATCACCTCATCACCTGCATGTACCACCGCCAATATGGCCGTGATGATCGCCTGCGTGGCACCTGCAGTGATGGTTATCTCACTGGCTGGGTTGTAATTAACGCCATAGAGAGATTTTATTTTCGCAGCGATCGCTTCACGCAAGACCACAACGCCAGGCATTGGCGGATATTGATTCAAACCTCGCCTCATAGATTGATTGACGGCGTCGATCAGGTGGGGATCGCAGTCGAAGTCAGGAAAGCCTTGCCCCAGATTAACGGCCCCTTTTTCTGCGGCGAGCGTTGACATGACAGTAAAAATGGTGGTCCCGACGTTGGGCAATTTTGTAACAAGCTTTGGCGTTGAAAATTCAGTACTCATGTCGACTCTTTCAGCTATTCCTGATTTGTGAACAATTTTCGATTCGCGAGTTCAACTATGAAGTGCAACTGAAGATAAATGGTTAAAGGTGGGAAGATGCAGTAGCATCCGGCCTTCCAGACCTCCAAGTCAAAGTTGCCCGAAATGACATACACACATCTTACCCA
>NZ_JBMPPH010000083.1:0-4604 GCF_049340285.1 Undibacterium sp. SXout20W
TACACAACAGGAGATTGATCACGCCATGAATAGACTGAATAATCGACCAAGAAAAAGGTTAGGATACCTTACACCCAATCAGGTATTCTTCAAAAATACGCTTGCACTTCAAAATTGAACTCGCGATCTTTAATATTGATCTTTAATATTGAAATTTAAGTTGAGCTTAAGCCAGTAGGCGCTAGACAGCGGTTCGCACATTTTGTCCGACAAACCGGAGCCAGATTTTGTTGTGTTGCCATCTTTCAATTAATTTCTGTACTGATGAGTGTTATTGTTTAAAATGCACAAATAATAGAATCTCGTCGTTCAATCAATTTTTTACTTTGTCCTATGTGCGTTAATCCAGTCAATATGACGTTTCAGTCTAATGGTTTTGCATTTCATCGCAAACCATTAGCAGTTTAGAAGGAATTAACTGAAGATGCTTAGCAATGGGAGCTTGACGCTGTTTTCATAGCATATTACATTAATGACTCAAAAGTAAGTTACTGATCTGCGCATCATTTTTGTATATTTTGGGCAATTTTTTTTAAAATATTCGTTGACCAATGAATGCCAGTTGATAAAGTAGCAAAATAATAATGTAACAAACTGATTCAGAACATCAAGCTATAAAAAAATGTCATGTCCATTTAAACCCAAATGGGAGCGCAGAAAAGAAGCGCGCCCGCAGGAATTGCTCGCTGCCGCCTTAGATCTGTTTGTGGAGCGCGGGTTTGCCGCAACACGCCTGGACGATGTGGCGAAGGCTGCTGGTGTTTCGAAGGGCACGCTGTATTTGTATTTTTCTAGTAAAGAGGATTTGTTCAAAGCTGTTGTTCGCGAAAGTATCATCCCGCTGATTGGCGAAGCGGAGGGGATGATAGGCGAATTTGATGGCACTAGTGAAGAATTATTTCGCACGGTCATGACGACCTGGTGGCAAAGCATGGGGATGACTAAGTTATCCGGTTTGCCCAAACTGATGATGGCGGAAGCCGGTAATTTTCCAGAGTTGGCCAGATTTTATCAGGAAGAAGTCGTGAACCGTGGTGAAAAATTGGTCGCCACCATGTTAGAGCGCGGTATGCAACGCGGAGAAATTCGCCCGGTTGATCTTGAAATTGATGCGCGCTTATTGATTTCACCCATGTTAATGATGATGATGTGGAAACACTCAGCGGGGGTTTGTATGGTGGAAGAGGAAAAGTTAAGCACTTATCTGGAACATTATATTGAATTAGCCTTGCATGGTCTGATGATAAAAAAAGCAAAATAATTATATTGATCGTCGAAATTTGTTAATGTTTATGTAATTTTATGCTTTCCGGCCAAAATAGGTGACGGGTTTGCATGAAAATGCCTCGGTAATTATCAATCATGGCATGTGCTTTGATAAAATGCGGGTTCCCTTAATTTTGCAATCGAGTGAAGAAATGACTATCGAAAAAGCCCGCTTCAATATGATAGAACAACAAATTCGTCCATGGAACGTGCTGGATAAAGACGTTTTGGATATGTTGATCGTTGTTAAGCGTGAAAATTACTTTCCTGAAGACCAAAAATCTTTGGCTTTCTTTGATACTGAATTGCCGCTACCAGACGGTTCTGCGGCGATGAACCCGAAAGTTGAAGCACGCATTCTGCAAGAGCTTGCAGTGAAAAAAAGCGATTCTGTTTTATTGATCGGCGCTGCATCAGGTTATCTGGCAGCTTTATTGGCCTATGCTGGTCGTCATGTCACGGTTCTTGAAATATCACCAGTATTAAAAGATCTGGCAGAAAAAAATCTGCATGCTGATGGCGTTCGTAACGTGACAGTTTTGTTAGCTGATGGGTTGTCGGGGCAACATACAGGTTCATATGATGTGATCGTCGTTGCTGGTGCGTTAGATTCCATTCCAGACAGCTTGACGAAGCAGCTAAATGTAGATGGTCGTTTACTCGCAGTGGTTGGTCAATTGCCGATGATGCATGCGCAGATCGTTACGCGCGCTGCAAGTGGATTAACGCAACGTGCTGTATTTGACACTGTGTTGCCGCCATTGGCTGGCGTTGTTCCTGCATCGCAATTCAAATTTTAATCCGTATTCGTCAATTTAAAATAGATATCGCATGCAAAACATCACCGCCACAGAACTCGCAGCCTGGCTAACAGATACCAGCAAAACACCCCCGGTTTTACTTGACGTAAGGGAACCTTGGGAGGTTGAAACTTGTCATATAGAAGGCGTGAAGGTAATGCCTATGCAAACGGTACCAGAACGTTTTAACGAACTGGACGAGGATGCGGTGATTGTGTGTATTTGCCATCATGGTAGTCGAAGTATGCAGGTGGCAAATTTTTTAGACCGTCAGGGTTTTAGTCAAACCATAAATCTGACAGGCGGTATGCATGCGTGGGCTTTGGATGTTGATCCCTCTATGCGAACCTATTAATCTATTTTATTTTTCCGGAGCGTCGAATGTTTAACCCCGAGCGTAGTTTTGTCCGTCACTCTGTGATTGCGGCATTCATAGCAAGTGCTTTTTGTTCGGTTCAGGCCAATGCTGCCGATTTGCTGCAAATCTACAAAGACGCACTCGCTAACGATGCACAATTCGCGAGCGCTCGTGCCTCTCAAGTCGCAGGCTTAGAAAAAGCGGTGCAAGGACGTGCAGCTTTGCTGCCTAATGTCTCTCTCTCTGGTAACGATACCAAGGCAAATAATACCTACTCGTCAGATAATCCGGTTTTTGGTAGTGTTTCTGCGAACAGTTACTCGAACAATATTCAATTGCAATTGGTGCAGCCCTTGTTTCGTTGGGCTAACTGGCAACAATATGAGCAAGGAAAGTTATCTGTCGTCGCTTCTGATGCGCAATTTGCCCAATCAAAACAAGATTTGATTGTTCGTGTCGCGCAAGCCTATTTTGATGTGCTCACGGCGCAAGATAATTTGATTACTTTGCACGCGCAACAGGTAGCGATTTCAGAACAATTAGCCTCTGCGAAACGGAATTTCGACGTAGGAACAGCAACCATTACCGACACCCACGAAGCGCAAGCGCGATACGACTTGGTGATTGCGCAGGAGTTTGCTGGACAGAGCGATTTGCAGATTAAGCGTTCAGCCCTACAGCAAATTATTGGGAAAGATGCAGGTGAGTTGGCAATGTTGAAGGTTGGCATTAAGTTAGACACGCCAAAACCTGAACGTATTGAAGATTGGGTTTCTTCGGCAGAACAACAAAATTTCAATGTTGTTGCTTCACAAGTAGCGGTAGAAATCGCCAAACGTACGATTGAAATTAACCGCGCAGGTCATTACCCGACCGTCGATCTGGTTGCCGGGCGCGCAAGAAACTCGGTCGGTGGACAATCGGTCATTAATCAAACGGGTGTTTCAAGCGGGAATTCTATTGGGGTGCAATGGAGTGTACCGATTTTTTCCGGATTTGCCGTGAATAGTAAAGTTCAGGAAGCAATCGCGTTGGAAGACAAAGCACGTAATGATCTCGAGTCAGCACGACGTTCAGCAGCATTAGGAGCTCGCCAGGCTTATGTTGGCGTAACAAGCGGCTTGGCACAAGTAAAAGCGTACGAAGCGGCTGAAATCTCTAGTCAGTCGGCACTCGATTCGAATAAATTAGGCTATCAAGTTGGTGTTCGCATCAATATTGACGTTTTGAATGCACAGCAGCAGTTGTACACAACACGCCAGACGTTGGCGAAAGCACGTTATGACACAATCATGAGTGGCTTGCGTCTGAAAGCAGCGTCAGGGATTTTGAAAGAATCCGATTTACTCGAAATAAACGCGCTGTTAAATCATTGATTTTGAATAATTAGCAAAAACCACTGGGCTGCGAAGCGACCGGTGGTTTTTTTTTGCCTCTCAATTATTGAGATTGCATATCTAATATCAACTATCAACACCGCCACAAGGCGCAGTAACAGCCAGTTTAGCAGTGGTAAGCGCAATAAAAAGCAATTAAAAAGTCAACCTCAAGACGTGAGCCATAGTTTGACTGCAACAACGATATAGTGGCCAAAAATCACAATCAGGAAAAAAGGTGCACATGCGATCAGGCACTGTACTAAAATTTTCCATGGCAACCAAAATCCAGATGGCGTAATTGGCGCAACCACCCAGATACAGGTCATATAGGCCATAATCAGCGAGCAACCAAACATCGTCAATAGGAACCCACTTGGATTATAAGGAGCGTCAATACTGACGATTAGAGACCAGATGAGCCAGTACGACATGGTCGCCAAAATGAGTCGTTGACTAAAATCTAAAATTGCGAAAGTGCGCATCGGATGACTCCAGGGAAAATTGTGGCTTCTACATTACTTCAGTAAATATTCTTACAGTAATCAAGGCAAATCATATGCCTCCCTGATACTTATTGTGTCCTAGTATGTTCAGGCTCTACTTGGTGTTGTTTTCCATAATTTCTGATTACATGCTGAAAGTTAGATCGTTTTAACAGTGAACATGCTGCATTGAATAACGCGAGTTCAATTTTGAAGTGCAAGCGTATTTTTGAAGAATACCTGATTGGGTGTAAGGTATCCTAACCTTTTTCTTGGTCGATTATTCAGTCTATTCATGGCGTGATCAATCTCCTGTTGT
>NZ_JBMPPH010000084.1:0-3998 GCF_049340285.1 Undibacterium sp. SXout20W
TGGGTGAGATGTGTGTAGTTCATTATGCAATTTCGACTGGCCGGTCAAAAAGGCACAAATGCTATCGCATCTTGCCCTCATTAACCGGTACCGTTCATAAATTGCACTTCATCCTAGAATTCGCCTTGTATTAAAGTTGCACTATTGGTTGATCCGCAATAATCTGCGTGTGAGTAACGAGTTCATATCGCGTCTAGCGTCGACAACAATATGCACGTAAATGGTGTCTTGTCTTAATTCGTAAATGACTCGATTCATTCCTGATAGAACCTGTCTATATTGCGTTAGGTTCAGCTTTTCAATTTCGTCTGGAATTGAACCGGCTTGCGGAAAATTTTGCAGATTGCGAATTGCTTCTTTTATCTTGGCGTAAGTAGTGCGCCAAGTGTCAGCGGAAAAATTCTTGAGAATATACGTTCTGAGCTCTTTCAGATCTTGCTCCGCCGAATCGAGTATGACGACTCTGAAGCCCATTAGTGATCCGCCTTGTCCAGTTCAGCAAATACATCTTCAGCGTCGCGAAATTTGCCTTGTTCAATTTCACGATTACCGAGTGCGAGAATTTTTAGAAGTGCGAGCGTTTCTTCTTGTTCTTCAAAGCTCTTCACGTCCATGACGACCAGCTTGGCTTCACCATTTTGTGTAATTAACATAGGCTCACGATTTTCCGTGATGTCTTTGATAATTTCGGCAGCGTGACTTTTAAGGTAGCTAATAGGCTTTACCTGAGTTGAGAATTTCATGATCAGCCTCTATTGCAAATGAATGAGGACTAATTTTAGTCCTAATTAAGACTCATGTACATAGTCAGCATTTGTATTTTTATAATAAAATCAATCATATTTGTATCCCTGTAGAGTGCAAATACACTCGGACTGCCTGGACACTTGAACCATTCAAATTTTCGATCGTGGAATTTGCACCTTTGCTTCCGCACCAACACAGCCGCCACCATCTGATTTTTCAACGACATAGCTTTTAATGAGGTTGGTATTATTGGCAATCTTCAATGCAGGTTTGTAGACACTGATGATTTCTCAATCTCGTTTAGATGATTTATCGCCGGTAATTTGTGCAGGATTGTATGAACCTGAGAGAACTGCTTCTAAAAAAAGCTGAGATTTGAATTCATCACTTCCGGTCAAATGAAGTCCTTGCCAACCTTTTTTTACGGCTAATCTAATCGTTACTTTGATTTCTTCGTCCGTGCCAATCGCTATTTTGATTTGACTACCGTGGTCATACATTTTTCCGCCAACACTGAGTGGACTTCCCCGACTTTCGTGGACGATACGATCAATTGACCAGTCCGAACCTTGAAGCGTTCTCGTTGTTAAAGCACAACTGCTGACAATACCGTTGCAATAGTGATGTCTGCTGTGCGCGACTTTACAGGCTTGCGTATTTTGCAAGTAATTCGTTGGTTAAATAATCCCTTGGAAAAACTTATCCATTTTTTTCAAATAATTAAATATGAGTATTAATATCGGCATTAGAAATAATTTGAGTACTAATATAATCATTTGAGATTTGCTAATTTATATATTTAGAGTATATTAATACTCATTACATTAATTTTGAGTATTAATATGATCACTATTGTTCACCAACTCATCAAAGTTCGCGAATCAAAGCAACTTTCACAAATCGCTTTTGCCGATAAAGCTGGGTTAAGCAGAATGACGATAGTGCGAACAGAACACGGACAGATCGATCCTCGTTTATCGACAATCCTCGTCATGGCGCGCGCGCTTGGTTTGGATTTGATGCTGGTTCCCAAAGAACTTAAGCAACCATTGGAAGAGTTTATTCAGTCTGGCGGGAGATATGTAGGTCAGGCTCCTGGCATCGAGGCACCGCGCTCGATTGTGGATTCCCTTTTAAGCGAAGGGAAAAAATGAGTACTTCGATTCGTTACTTGCGCATCTATATGCACACACCTGATCAACACAAAATGGCTATTGGCCATTTATCCGTCTATGGCGATTTGATACGGGTTTCCTTTAATGAAGACTACATAAAAAATCCCTTACGACCAACTCTCTCTCTGGCTTACCGCGGTACAAATGAGACTGAGACAACCGCCATTCTCCGCGCTGAGAAGGATTTACGCGTTGCCAGGAACGACGGCAAATTGCCGGTGTATTTTCAGAATTTACTTCCTGAAGGCCATAATCGCCAACGATTGGCAAAGGAACGTCAGTGCGGTACCGATGATGAATTCGAACTACTTGCTGCAGCTGGTCATGATCTCATGGGGGCGATCGAAGTTGAACCAATCCCAAATGGTGACGCTGTACCAGAGAGCGTGCGGCTGTGGCACACCACCCTCGGGAAAGATGTCGTTGAACCGGGCTTTGTCGAATACCCAGTAGAAGACGCTTCAGCGATCCCTGGCGTCGTTGTAAAGTTTTCGGCCATCCAAGATGGTAGACGCTACGTCATTAAGCGCCACGGCGCTGCAGGTTCGTACATCCTTAAATTACCAACGACAACACATCCGGATCTTGTCGAAATCGAAGCAACGGGCTTTGCCTTACTCAAAACATTAGACATCAACTGCGCCGGAGCAGAGATAATTGCCAAAGAAAATGCTGATCTGCCGGAACATATCCCCTTCCCTCACCTATTGGCTGTAAAGCGGTTTGATCGTGGAGAAAATGGTGCTCGAATACACATGGAAGAATTTGCCCAAATTCTTCAATACGCCCCGAAGCACAAATACGGTAAGGATCTGATCAACGACTACAGTTCAATTTTGAATATTTTAGAACGTCTTTCATCCCAACCACAGAAAGATACCGTTGAGTTCGTCAAGCGTTTTGTCGCTTTCATTCTCATGGGTAATACCGACGCTCACCTTAAAAACTGGGCAGTCATCTACCCTGACGGAATAAATTTACAACTCTCACCTGCGTACGACCCTGTCAGCGTCTCATCGTTTTTTGCCAATGTTCCACTAGATCATTATGGGTTGAACCGTGAGATCGATCGCAAATTAACTGCATTCACATGGGACGACATGGAAGCACTTCTGATAGCCGCCAATGTGACAAGGAAGTCCAGGTTGATGAAAATTGCGAAAGATACTGTGAAAAAAGCAAAAGAGGTCTGGCCTGCAATTTTGCTTCAGGCGCCAGCATCTGTCGCGACCTGTATTACAGCAAGACTTAATGGCGGTGTGGAGATCGCAAAATAACAATTCGTGAGACGAAAAAAAAACGGTTCTAATGGAATGGTCGCCCTCTTTTACAGACTATCAGAGAATCCCCTAAGGCGTAGTTTTACGCTTGCTTCCTGTGCCAGCTAAAACACCACCTCTATTTTCAACTCATCAAAGCGATGCGATGCGGAGACTTCTCAATCGCCGTTCAAAACTGCGCACTAGTCTTCTCTAGATAAGCTCGCGCTTTTTCAATCCTTGCAGCATATTTTTCCGCTACTTCTTCACATGTTGATCGTTTTACGAAAACCAAGTTCTCTTTATTGGCGTAGATGTTTTCATACGTTCTCGGACTCACTGGGTAGGTTCGTGCCAGATACCGACTGAACCAGTCTTACCAATAGCGTGATTGAAGTTTTTCCACGCCGGGAGATGTGCAGCGTCTTTGTTTTTGGCATAGGTCATCAATTGATCCATCGAGCGCCAATATTGAACAATGATAAGTGTTCTGGAAAATCCCATTTCGTGATGTAAAAAACCGAGCTCGGGTTTGGAATAAAGTTCCCTAAGCATTTTAGTCATCGCCATGATCACGGGTAATCATCGATGGATTTTCTAACAATGGTTAAATCACATTTCAATCACGAGTACAACAAATGCACCATCGAGGTGAGCGCACATTCTTTCCTTGAGCATCATATTAATAATCGGCGGATTCAATTTCGAAGTGCAACCACATGTTGATGCGATTGTAACTGCTTCATAAATACTTGGTGCGGCGTTTTGAAGCCGAGACATTTTCTGGGACGATGATTTAAGCTGTTCATCGCCCATA
>NZ_JBMPPH010000085.1:0-3632 GCF_049340285.1 Undibacterium sp. SXout20W
GGGTAAGATGTGTGTATGTCATTTCGGGCAACTTTGACTTGGAGGTCTGGAAGGCCGGATGCTACTGCATCTTCCCACCTTTAACCATTTATCTTCAGTTGCACTTCATAGTTGAACTCGCGAATCTATAGAATTTATGCTTGAGGAAAAATCGTCGGAAATAATATCGATGGAAGGCGACTTTCTCTGATAGATAGACAGTGAGCTATAAGTAGTCATTAAGTAGTCATTAAGTAGTCATTAATTCCTTTTTGCCGTGGCTTTGCAGGCGTTCTATGCATTCGTGATATCGTCGATTTACTTCCGCAACAAAACTAAACTTCCATTAGTCCGAAAGAAAAATATGAAAAAATTGTCATTTGTTAAATTAGTATTTGCAGCAGCCGTATCATCCACAGTTGCATTTGGTGGTTTTTATTCGGAATCAGCACTCGCCGCTGCACCGATGGCGAAACTCGGCGCACCAGGTTTCTTTCGATTTACACTCGGTGATTTTGAAGTGACCGCATTAAGTGATGGCACCGTTGATTTGCCTGTCGATAAATTATTGCAACAAGCACCTGAGAAAACTAAAAAAGAATTGGCTGAACTTTATTTGGGCGTACCAACAGAAACATCGGTCAACGCCTATTTGATCAATACCGGCAGTAAACTGATTTTGATCGATGGTGGTGCGGGTGGCTTATTTGGGCCAACTTTGGGTAAATTAGTTGCCAATTTAAATGCCTCTGGTTACAAGGTATCGGATGTCGATGAGATCTATATCACGCACATGCATCCAGATCATGTCGGCGGTTTAGCACAAGATGGCAAGCTGGCTTTCCCAAATGCGATTGTGCGTGCGGACGAGCGTGAATCGTCATTTTGGCTGAGTGAAACAAATCTGGCACATGCGCCGGACAGTAGTAAGGGCTTTTTTCAAGGTGCGATGGTTTCCTTGAAACCTTATGTCGAAGCCCATCACTATCAACCATTCGCGTCTAACACTGTGCTGACGCCAGGTATTACCTCCAATTCCAGCTATGGCCATACTGAAGGCCACACATCTTATGTCGTCGAAAGTCATGGTAAGAAAATGATTATTCTGGGGGACTTGATCCATGTACAAGCTGTCCAATTTGGCCATCCAAAAGTGACGATTGGTTTTGATTCGACACCGAAAGAGGCGATGGCATCTCGCTTCCGCGTTTTTGATGAAGCTGCGAAAGAGGGCGACCTGGTCGCTGCGGCACATATCGCGTTTCCTGGTATTGGACATCTTCGGACAGTTGGAAAGGGCAGCGAAAAATCTTATCAATGGATCCCTGTCAATTACACGCAACCTCGTTGATTGCTGACCTTGTTCGCACATGCTGACTTTTAGGCTGTGTGTATAAAAAATGCCCGCATGATATTGATTCACGCGGGCATTTTCCAAATAGGGGCATGGAAATGAAATCAGCGTTGATTGTGAGCTGAGCTATTTTCCAGTCATGTTAACTAACACTGGGCTATCGCCTGTTCAATTCAACGTTTCTCCAAGAATACGTCCTTCAGAGCCAGATGGTGGTCGGATACGCAGCAAATGTGAGAGCGTAGGAGCGATATCCACCACTTCCGCATATTGGCTGTAAACGCCTGCTTTGATTCTGTTTTTACCCATGATGATCAGTGGCACATTAGTATCGTAGGAGTAGGGCGAACCATGAGATGTACCGTGGTTACCGCTGCCGAAATACCAGTAAGGTTTAGTGACAACAGTGATATCGCCAGATACTTGCTTATTCCATGAACGTTGCATGAGCTTCGCGATGCGGGTGGCTGGTACGGTGCCTTGTTCGAATTGCGTCCGTGTGAAAACGTCAGCAATTCCCGGGTATGTAAGTAAAAAACGCGCCGCATTGTTTTCTACGTCTTCGCGCTTGAGACTTTTCTGTGTGATCAGAGGATAGTCTAGGAGTATTTGTGGGCCCGACCATTTTGTCGCAAGTTTATCAACCCCAAATTGCTCTTTCAGATGTTGATTCAACGCTGTCATCATTTCTTTGCTACTTATGCGTTGGGCATCGCGTTTAATCGCTCTGGAAAATTCAGGCGTATTTGGAAAACCATGATCTGCAGTTAATACCACAACGGTATTTTCTAAACCGACGCGCTTATCCAGATAGTTGAAGAAATTTGCAAGCAAGCGATCGAGTCTTTGTAAATGATCATGCGACATTCGGCTTTCGGGACCAAAAGCGTGATTGACATAATCGTGACTGGACAAACTGATACCTAAGAGATCTGGGACGCCCGCAGGATTATGTCCGAGATGTTCGCCATCAATGGCAGCACGCGCAAAATCCAATGTCATCTCATCGACGAAAGGTCCGGTGAGCAACTTGCCGTAGTATTCTGCATCTGGTTTACCTGATTTGCTGCTGTACTTAAAAGGGAACCGATCTTTGGCCTCGCTGACAATCGCATCGTCAACGTCGTTTGCATAAGCTGTTTCGGCAAGTAATGGTTTCCATTCCTGACCGTAAAAACGATCTTGTGGATGATTGGTATGATATTGCTGAACCCAGGCAGGGTGACTTTGCATGTAATAGTTGCTGCTGGCGAAGTTACCACTTTTCTTCATATAAATGTAGGCGCTACCTGCTTTCCCACCCAATAGAATAGCCCCGCGATCTTTGCCGGAAACCGTGATCACTTTGGATTGATTCCCTGTGGCATAACGCAATTCGTCGCCGACCGTACTGACACGTAAATTGGTCGGTGCGGTACCGTCATCAGGTTTTGTCTCCTCACCAATGTACTGATAATTACCATCTTGGGTGCAATACATACTTTCACCAGTCCGGTTATCAATCCATTCATTGGCAATAATTCCATGTTGATATGGATAAGCACCAGTTAATACCGCAGCATGACCGACCGCCGTGACTGTGACGCCATGCGCCTGATGCGCATCACTGTACCAGGCACCTTGCTCCAATAAGCGACGAAAACCCCCTTGAGTATATTGATCACGGTATCTGACAACTTGCTCTTGGGGTAAGCCATCGACAACTAATACAACCACCAGCTTCGGTTGGTTCACTTTTTCGGCGGCAATGGCCGGCATTGCCAGTAAATTGGTGCCGAGCAGCATGCTGCTGATTAGCATCAGGTGTCGCAATGTACGTGGCTTATGGGTGTTATAAGTTGTCATTTTTTGATTAGCGTTAAATTAAAAAACTTACAGTGAGTTGCCTCAAAGGGCAGTGAACAATGATTGATTTTTATTTCAGGTAAAGGCTTTGTCTATTTTGAGAAAGATGAACTCAACGCTAACGATCATATCCTAGAATTGTTACAGGAATATGAGCTTTTATCGATAGTTTGAAATCGCTCTCAAGTATAATTTGACGGATATGGTTGGTTATTAAATGAAGATTCGACTGTTTTTCATCATTGCCGCGTATTAATATATTGACATCTCGTTTCCCCTTTAGTTTACGGGGACAATGTAAATTTGAAGGGCTTACATTTTTATGAGTCGCGAGTTCAACTATGAAGTGCAACTGAAGATAAATGGTTAAAGGTGGGAAGATGCAGTAGCATCCGGCCTTCCAGACCTCCAAGTCAAAGTTGCCCGAAATGACATACACACATCTTACCCAAGA
>NZ_JBMPPH010000086.1:0-3382 GCF_049340285.1 Undibacterium sp. SXout20W
CCTGCAGGCGTTGATTCCATAGCGATATTTGTATTGGGTCGTGGCTCATGCCTTCTCCTTAACTTTGAAACGAAGGAGTGTGGCGCGTTCATTTCATCATTGCTAGATGGTTGCGTCGGACGCTTACTCTTAAATCAAAAGATGCTGCACTCACTTTATCTTTTGCAGAAAAAATTTCAAAGAAAAAAAATAAAAAACACCTTGTTTTTGCACCAGCAAAGTATGTGCCAAACAAGACATTGCTACCACTTGGGGTTGAGTTTGCACCATTACCTTTTGCACTCTACCGAGTGGAGAAATAATAATGGAATTTAAAGACTTTCAAGATGATGTCTTGAACAAACTTGATGCATACCTTGATGAGCTTAGAACTCAAAAAGCTAATGCCATTGAGGTTGAACAATTGAAACTTGCAAATCCAAAGTTAAAGATACCTGTTCCTGATTTTTGTGGTGATGCTTGGGCAGAACAAAAAAGCAAAGGCTTATTACCCAAAATCAGAGAGAACATTCCATATAGCCCACGTTTTGATGGAACAGGTAAGCAAGTCCCAAACCTTACTTTAAAAATTCCTACTGGTGGAGGTAAGACCTTGCTTGCAGCGGCATCAGTGAGCAAGGTTTTTGGGCGATACCTGAGCAGTAATACAGGCTTGGTTTTGTGGATTGTTCCCAATGAGGCTATCTACAGCCAAACCAAACGACAACTTACAAACAGAGAACATCCTTTCAGACAAATTCTTGACCGAGCATCAGCAGGACGAACCAAAATTTATGAGAAAGATGACCCATTAAACAAGCAGGACTTTGACACTCATTTATGTGTCATGTTGCTGATGTTGCAGTCTGCTAACCGTGAAACCAAAGAGACTTTAAGATTCTTTAGGGACAGGGGCAATGTGCATGGGTTCTTTCCCTTTGAGGATGATTTTCAGGCTCACTACAGCCTTTTACAAGCCATTCCTAACCTATCCTGCTACAACCAACAAAGCACAGCCCAATTGGGTTCAGTTATCCATGACAGCTTAGGTAATGTCCTGAGACTTATTAAACCTGTTGTAGTGATTGATGAGGGACACAAGGCATTCAGTCAGAAAGCACTTGATACAGTGTATGGATTCAATCCGTCATTTGTAATTGAGCTATCAGCCACTCCAAAAGACAAAACAACCGATAATGGCACACCACCAACCTATTCAAATTGGCTTGTTGATGTCAGAGGTTCAGACTTAGCCAAAGAGGACATGATTAAGTTGCCAATCAACCTAAAAGTAAAAGCAGGAGATGATTGGAGAGATTGTTTACGGGAGAGCCTGGAACACCTTAATAAATTACAAGGTGATGCAGACAAGCTCTTGAGCAACACAGCAACCTACATCAGACCAATCTTGCTTGTTCAAGTTGAGAGAACTGGTAAAGACCAACGAGAGGCAGGTTTTATTCATGCAGAGGATGCTAAGGATTTCTTGCTAACAGCAGGACTTACAGAGCGAGAAATCGCTATTAAAACATCAGAGGTTAATGACCTGAAAGAACCTGAGAATCAGAACTTACTCAGCCAAACAAACACAATCAGAGTCATTATTACAAAGCAAGCATTGCAGGAGGGGTGGGATTGCCCATTTGCCTATGTGCTTTGTTCATTGTCAGCCAGTTCCAACCTATCGGCAATGACTCAGCTTGTTGGACGGATTCTGAGACAGCCTTATGCAAACAAAACAAATATTGATGCGTTAGACCAGTGCTATGTATTTTGTCACCATACAAATACTAAAGATGTTGTTGCAGGTATCAAGGATAGTCTTGAAAAAGATGGTATGGCTGACCTTGTTCAAGAAATCCGTGAATCAGATGGTTCAGGAGCAAAGACAAACACAGCAAGAAAAATAGCCCGTAGAAAAGGATTTGAACAGGTAAAAATTTACATGCCTGTTGTGAATTTTGTAGATGGTGCAAACATCAGACCACTCAACTACGAGCAGGATATTTTGATGGATGTTAAATGGAGTGCCATTGACATCAAACCATTGATTGAATCAATCCCTGAAAACATAACACTCATCAAATCACAGATGACTCAGATAACTTTGAGTGATGGTGATGATGGGGAGTTTTTCAAAACAGCACAAGCAAGAGCGATTGATGAAATCAGTTTGTTTGACCCTGTTTATGCAACCAGAATTGTTGCAGACATTGTGCCTAATCCTTGGGTAGCAAGAGGATTGATTGCACAAATCATCAAAGGACTTGAAAAACGAGGATTTGATGAAAACAAGATTGGCTTGCTTTCAAGTTTCATTCTTGAGGAATTGAGAAAGTATCTTGTTGCAGAACGAGATAAAAATGCAGAGCAAATCTTTATTAGTAAAGTTGCCAATGAGAGCATCCAGTTCAGATTAAGGACAGACATTCACAATTGGGAAATGCCTGAATCCATGTGGACTGACCTTGCTGAAAATTCAGAAAAGCTCACACGAACCAATGGTGATGTAGTTGAAAAGAGTTTATTTGCACCAGCATACAGACTTGAGTTCAACAATGATGAACAGGACTTTGCTTGCTATCTGGACGAACACAAAGCTCTTGTTTGGTGGCATAGGAATGTAGCCAAATCAGGGCAATACTTTGTTCAAGGATGGAGAAAGAACAAAATTTATCCAGACTTTATTTTTGCAGTGAATGATAAACGAGTGGTTGTGATTGAAACCAAGGGCGACCAGTTAGACGGAAACCTTGACACCAAATACAAGAAAAAACTGCTGGACACTATCAATGACAATTTCAAAGTTGAAAGAGTCAAGAAAGCAGGAGAACTTGAACTTGTGTTTGATGACAGCACAACCATTTCTTGTGACCTGCTATTGATGAGCGAATGGCAAATAAAAATTCACGATTACATCTAAGGAATATTCATGAAAGTTTTTTCATTTCAAAGCAATGGGTCGTGGTTAGAAACTAAGAATGTCGCAGTGGATGCCGACCAGGAGAATCAGAGAGATCCCGCAAAAGAGGAAATAAAGCGAGTTCTTTCTGATGCATTTAGATGCAAAAACCTTGTTGTTTTGACTGGACTCGGAACATCACTGCACGTCAATATTGACAAAGATAGTCTTGTAAGCGATAGAGAGCCAATCAATGGAAAAAAACTAGCCCCCACTATGGGTGATTTATGGAAAAAAGCAGAAACAAAAAGTGGGCAAAATTTTGAGAATGTTTTGACTATTTCTAGGTTTCCAAAAAATGATCCGAAATTTAAAAACGCGAGTTCAACTATGAAGTGCAACTGAAGATAAATGGTTAAAGGTGGGAAGATGCAGTAGCATCCGGCCTTCCAGACCTCCAAGTCAAAGTTGCCCGAAATGACATACACACATCTTACCCAA
>NZ_JBMPPH010000087.1:0-2577 GCF_049340285.1 Undibacterium sp. SXout20W
AATGGATTTTTCAGATCGCCAGCAAGAGCCGGGCAAGAAGTTTATCGGCTTGGGGCTGGTATTAGCATTTCACGTGGTGCTGTTGTATGCGCTGCTCAATGGCTTGGGGAACAAGATCGTACAGATCATCCAAAAGCCCATGGAGACAAAAATAGTGGAAGAGGTCAAACCTCCGCCACCACCACCAGACACGCCACCACCACCGCCGCCGAAACTGTTGGCCCCACCGCCACCATTTATTCCGCCGCCGGAAGTGCAAGTACAGCAGCAACCACAGCAAAACACGATCAGCGCAGTGTCGAACGTGAAGCCGGACAACCCGGTGTTTGCTAAAACACAGCAAACAGCGCCGCCAGAGCCAGCAAAAGCAACTGGCCCGGTAACAGTGCCAGGTGTGATTGACTTTAACGTCAGTGGTTGCAAACCAGAGTACCCACGTGCGTCTTTACGTAATGAAGAGACCGGTACCGTGGTCTTGTCAGTATTGATTGGTGCCGATGGCGCCGTATCAGACGTCAAGATCGACAAATCCAGCGGTTTTCGCGGTTTGGACAATGCAGTGCGCGCACAGTTGATGTCGGGCTCTTGCAAAAACAAACCAGGTACTGTGGATGGCAAACCGCAAGCGACATGGACGAAAGTTCAGTACGTGTGGAAGCTTGACTAATAGCTAGACTAATTTAAAAGCCTGCGTAGCGTAGCTGCGCAAACTGAATAAAAATAGTTCGATGAGAATCGACGATATTTAAATCTAATTAACTGAGTAAGGAAGTAAGTTTATGAAATCTTTGTCCAAATTCCTGGCGACTGCCCTCCTGGCCTTGAGCGCTACTGTTGTTGCTCCAGTTTTTGCTGAAGAAGCTGCTTCTGCAGCCTCCACAGCAGCACCAGCAGCTTCCGCAACTGCACCAGCAGCGACTGACGCAGCACCAGCACCTGCAGCCGCTGACGCACCAACGAAAGAAGTCATCGAAAACCCATACGGCTTAGATGCACTGTGGAAAACAGGTGACTTTATCGCTAAAGGCACATTGATCATCATGGCAATCATGTCCATGGGTTCCTGGTACATTCTGATCACAAAGATCATCGATCAAGTGAAATTGTCCGGTCAGGCAACGGATGCACGTACTAAATTCTGGAAAGCTGGCTCTGTAGCGGCTGCTTCTGCGACATTGAAAGAAGGCAGCCCATTCCGTTTCATCGCTGATTCAGGCATCAAAGCGACTGAACACCATGAAGGCGCATTGTTAGAACAAATCGACCTCAACACATGGGTTTCTATGTCTATCCAACGCGCTGTTGATAAAGTTCAAAGCCGTTTGCAAGATGGTCTGGCATTTTTGGCGACAGTGGGTTCTACAGCACCGTTCGTTGGTTTGTTCGGTACAGTATGGGGTATTTACCATGCGTTGACAGCGATCGGTATGTCCGGTCAGGCATCGATCGATAAAGTTGCAGGTCCAGTGGGTGAAGCGCTGATCATGACGGCGATCGGTTTGGCGGTAGCGGTTCCAGCGGTGTTGGGTTACAACTTCCTGGTACGTCGCAACAAGAGCTCGATGGAAGAAGTTCGTGCATTTGCAGCTGACCTGCACTCTGTTGTGTTGTCTGGCAGTATGAGCAAAGTTGCCAAGAAGTAATCAGGCAATAGCAATAACAAAAAGCGAAAACCTCTCACCACAGAGATTAAAGAAAGAAAGCAGAGCAGAAAGCGGAGCAACAAGAAGCTTGTTTGGTCTGTCAGTAATTCTGAAGTGGTGAAGAGGTAGTAGTTTTAAATGTATAAGTAATCGAAAGAGACACATTATGGCAATGGCAATCGGCAACGATGGTGATGGCGAAGACGAAGTCAATAGCACCATCAACACCACCCCATTGGTAGACGTCATGCTGGTTTTGCTGATTATCTTCCTGATCACCGCGCCGGTGATTACAGATACAGTGAAGCTCAAGCTGCCGGCAGAAACCAACCAGATATTTAAAACCAAGCCAGAAAACATCACCATCTCGATAAGTAAAGATGGGGATATTTACTGGAATGGCGGCATGCGTCCGCTGCCAGGTGGTACGGAAGATTTGTTCGAGAAACTCAAAGTAGAAGCAGTGAAAGTCCCGCAACCGGAAGTCAATATTCGCGGCGATCAAAACGTTCGTTATGAATTTATCGGCAAAACGATCCTCAACGCCCAACGCGCAGGGATAGCAAAAGTGGGCTTCGTGATCGAACCACCACCACGCGGCTAATTGAGCGGGTACATAAAGGAAGATTATGGGAATGCAAATAGGTTCCGGCAGCTCTTCAGCCGATCCGGAAGTGATGATAGAAATGAACATGACGCCGTTGATCGACGTGATGTTGGTGTTGATCATCATGCTGATCATCACGATCCCTATTCAGAATCACTCAGTGAATCTGAATATGCCGACCAACACACCATCGAAGCCAACGGAGCCGCCAGTGGTGGTGAACATTGACGTTGATTTTGACGGTACGGTGTTGTGGAATGGCGCCGCATTGGCGAGCCGTGCGGAATTGGAAAGCAAGCTCACCGAAGTAGCGAGCAATCCAAATCA
>NZ_JBMPPH010000088.1:0-2532 GCF_049340285.1 Undibacterium sp. SXout20W
TCCAGAGCGCTGGTCTGGTGCGACGCGGGATTGGAAATTGAAGGACGAGGTCTGGCTGAATCCGAAACGAAATCAGGCAGAGGAACTAATGCTAGCAGCATGACTTGACGCGACATCTTTGTTGACACCTACCGGTTTGGATCGTATAAAAGAAAAAATTCAGGAGAAAACAGCTGAAATTCATAACAAGGTCACGGAGACGGAAGCTGATTTCAAATTAAAAAAAGCTGAATCTGAAGCCAAAGCTGCAGAAGATTATGCAGAGCAAGTTCTCTCATTAGCGTTCTACTATTTTGACGAAGCTGAGGTCGCTGCGATCGACGCAATTCTATCTAGACGAACTGTTGATTCGCTTAAAGACTAATCTGACATCAAATATATATTGCAGTGAAACTCAGGCTTCTAACAAAAATTCTATTTTTTTAGAAGTTGGAAACCGTAATTTCACTACTTTATTCCAAGGCTGGGCATTTCCCAGATTTTCCATTCAGGCTCGCAGCAAATGCGAGACCTGTTTATAAATAAATGAAACGTCGTTTTTGAATGGAACAGATTATGTTTGGACTTCAAGATAAGATCGCTGGCTTGCTTCATCGCGCATGGTGGACATTGTTATTGCGCGGTATTTTAGCAATAGGTTTTGGTTTCATGGTATTCAATCTACCGATAATTTCCATCCTGTCGATGGTCCTTTGGTTTGGGTTCTATGTTTTAGGTGATGGCGTTCTCTCTCTGTGGCTTGCGATCACAAGTGATAAAGAAGGGGAGGAGTGGTGGGTACTTTTGCTACGCGCCATTGTGAGCATATTTATTGGTGTCGTCACGTTGATAACGCCAGGCATTACTGAACTTGCTCTGTATTTCTATATCGCCATTTGGGCAATCTCGGCCGGTTTGATGGAGATAAGTATTGCGATTCGATTGCGCAAAGTTATTGAAGGAGAGTGGGTGTTGATTTTGGGCGGTATAACGTTGGTTGCGCTTGGCAGTTTTTTAATTTTACGCCCGATCCTAGGTGTCATCCTCGTAATTAACTTAATCTCGGCATTTTATTTGCTTTACGGATTGACTTTAATTTTCCTGGCAATCAAAGCACGCACATTTTCCCATGATTCCTAAATTGCTTCAAATAATTAAAGTTGGCTTCAATTTCGAAGTACAAGCACATGTTTATGCGATTGTAGTTGCTTCATAAATACTTGGTGCGTCGTTTTAAAACCGAGGCTTTTTTGGGGGCGATAATTTGAGCTTTGATCGCCCTTAAATTATCTCCTTCGCTGATGGCCTCAAATCGCTTTTTCTTATGGAAGAACTGGTGAATTAATCCATTTGTATTTTCATTCGGGGAGCGTTCCCAAGAACAATGCGGGTGGGAAAAATATGCCCAACAAGGCATTACATTCATTATGAACTTTGGGATAGCGCTCAGGACAATTCGACAGTGTGATTTAACTTGGATCTGCTTAATTAGATAGCCAACAGCAGCAATAAGTGATGCGTTGCTATATTTTTTTCCTTATTTGAATTTGTCTTTTTCAATTTTTCGTTTAAAGAGGGAATATAAACTTTATGTTAATTGTACGAAGTGTCACCATTTTTTTGTGTCAGCCTTTACTGCCTGCCCAACGTTTGATCATGCTCACTTTGACCTTGTTGATGGTCCTCTTGGGAAGCTCTATTGCGCATGCTCAGCAATCAGGTTTGCCGTCTGCAAATGTGCCCACGACCATATCGTGGGAGGCTCAACAATTGATGCAATCATTGAGTAAGGTGAATTGGGCATCAGCTCCTGATGTACCAGCTTCGGATGATGTCGCAAATTGGAAGAAGTTGGCTGATACTCTGATTGAAAAGCAAACCCCTGCAGCCGCAGCTGTTGCAACAAATGAACAGGTTAAGCTAAAAGAGATGCTGTTAGGCGGCGTCCCAGTACTGGAAATACTTCCCAAGCGATGGCGAGAAAATCATCGGGTAATCGTATTTTTCCACGGTGGTGCTTATACCTTGAATAGTGCGCGTAGCAGACTGGCTGCAATTCCACCATTGGCCAATGCTACTGGCATGCGTATTATTTCCGTCGACTATACCAGGGCGCCAATCGCTGACTGGCGTGTCATTCAATCCCAGGCGCTTGCCGTGATCCGAGCACTGCTTAAACAAGGATATGCGATGAAGCATATTGCGTTGCTTGGTGAGTCGGCCGGAGGTGGTTTAGCAACATCAACGGCACTCAACGTGCGCGACGCAGGTTTAGGAGAGCCCGGCGCTGTAGTGCTATGGTCACCTTGGGTAGATTTAACTGATGCGGGGGATACCAGCATTACATTAAAAGAAGTTGATCCTATTTTGAATTACGAAAAAGAACTTAAGAGCGCTGCAGATGCGTATGCTGGAACTCTAGCCCTGGGGGTGTCCTGAATTTTGTGTAAACGGGGGTTCAGTTAAACATTCGGCATACGGTCGCCGAACTGGATTGTAAATCGATTCAGCGCTGCTTTCCAATCTCTAATTGGCATTGTCCATTTTTTGCTG
>NZ_JBMPPH010000089.1:0-2384 GCF_049340285.1 Undibacterium sp. SXout20W
TCGCTCCGGCGATTTTTTATTTGTTGTTGCAGCTATTACATTTTCATCTATTTCAACCCCAGGATTATTTATGTCTAACGCAATTCCATTTCCTAAGCGCTATTTAAGCCACGCACTGTCCGTTTCTTTGTTATCGCTCGCTGTTCCTCATGCAGCCTTTGCGCAAGAATCCGTTAATCTCGGTGCCGTTGGTGCACAAACTGGCGCGGGTCAGATCGTTGAAGTGACGGCTAAACGTGACTCGGTGGCTGCGGTAGCACCAACGCAAGCCAATTTGACTGCGACACAACCTCAATCTGTAATTTCTCGCGCTTTTATTGAACAATCCGTCGCACCAACAGGTAATTTCAATACGATCGCTGGTATTTCACCTGGCGCCTCAACACAGCCATCTTCAAATGGCCCAGGTGCCGCGGATACTAAAACGGTATTGCGCGGATTTCAGGACTCGCAATATAACGTGACCTGGGATGGCATTCCATTTGGCGACACCAATGATCCAACCCACCATTCAACCGCGTATTTCCCAGCGGCCGTCATCGGCGGTGTGGTTGTAGAACGTGGTCCTGGTAACGCAAGTAATCTGGGTCAGGCAACTTACGGTGGTAGTATCAACTTATTCTCCAAGACACCTGCTGCAAAAATGGGAACGGAAGTCTATTTCTCGCACGGTACCTGGAATACGAATTTGTTTGGCGTCGCTTTTGAGAGCGGCAAGTTTGGTACGAATGACTCGACCTTGCAATTGAACGTTCAAGAAATCAAGAGTGACGGTTACCTGACATACAACACCATGGATGGCGCGAATTTTGTTGCCAAGTACCAGCAAAAACTGGGCAGCAATACCCGCCTGACTGTCTTTGCTACTTATAACGACATCAAAACAGCGTTGCCAGATTCCACTTCTGGCGCCACATTGGCACAAGCAGCTCTGTTTGGTAAAAATTACAGCTTGAATAATGACCCGACCAGCCAAGGTTATTATGGCTACAACACTGTCCACAAAAAAACGGATTTTGAATACCTCAGATTGCAAACAAACTGGGGCGATGGATTTCAAACGGACAACAATCTCTATACCTATTTTTACGACAATAAAACCATTGCAGGCTTTGACGCGAGTGGTTACTTAGGAAATGGCGTTATCGCAGCTGGTGCTGGCACCAATGCCAGTTCATATAGCGGCGCGAAGGTGCCTGTCGGCGGTGTTTTAGGTTACGACAAATTGAATCACTATCGTGTTAATGGCGACATTTTCAAAGCAACGAAAGAATTTTCTGCTGGTTTGTTGCGTACAGGTATCTGGCTGGAACAATCTGACACATCTCGTCATCAGTATGGTTTAGATCTGACAACGATGACCTTGTTAGATCCTACATTGGCGGGTAAGGGCACGAAGTTCAATCAAGATTCCAGCTGGAAGCAATACCAGCCTTTCGTTGAATTTGAATGGGCTGCTACTGAAAGCACAACAGTGACGCCAGGCTTTAAATACATGCACTTTACACGCAGCGTCAATGCGATTAAGAATCAGGGTTCAAGTGTGCCAGCAAGCTTCTCGGAAACCTTTTCCGCTGAACTGCCGTACCTGACTGTGAATCAAATGCTAGGCAAAAATGACTCACTGTATGCACAGTACGCCAAAGGCATGCAAGTACCGGTATTGGGAACGGCGCTGCAAGTGGTGACGCCGTCCAATACGCCTGATCCTCAAACGACGACCAACTATCAATTCGGTGGTGTTCATAAATCTGATCGCTTCCAGATTGCTGGCGATATTTACTATATCGACTTCAATAACCAGATTGGTTCGAGTGTCGTTGCAGGACAAACTGTCTTCGTTAATCAAGGCGGCACGGTGTATAAAGGCTTTGAAGCTGAGGGTACATACCTTTTTGATGGTGGCTGGGCAGTGTATGCCAATTACTCTCAAAACAGCGCGAAATTCAAAAGCAACAACACCGCTGGTGTAGGTACCATTGCCAAAGCACCAAAAACGACCGCTGCATTAGGTTTGCTGTTTAATCAAGGTCCGTGGAACGCGTCTCTGATCTATAAACAAGTCGGTGAGCAATACGCGGTCAATAATGAGCCTGCAGCCTACAAAATTGATGCGTATGGCAACACAGATCTGAACGTATCTTATACCTTCGGCAATATTGGAACTATGCTCAAAAAGATGAAGGTACAAGTCAGCGCGTACAACATCACCAATAGCCAAAAGGTGACGTCGATCTCTACGGGGGCGACAACAGCATTGGATCAATACCAATGGCAGGCACCTCGCAGCTACATGCTCTCGCTCAAAGCTTACTTTTAATTGATGCCTGAGTTCTGCTACCGTTAAGGTCTGGGGTAGTGCCGGGTGTTTTTGACGGTACTAC
>NZ_JBMPPH010000090.1:0-2349 GCF_049340285.1 Undibacterium sp. SXout20W
TACACAACAGGAGATTGATCACGCCATGAATAGACTGAATAATCGACCAAGAAAAAGATTAGGATACCTTACACCCAATCAGGTATTCTTCAAAAATACGCTTGCACTTCAAAATTGAACTCGCGCAATGAATATACTTCAATACGAATCAAAAATCTGGGTTACTGCTGACTTACTGCGTGGCTGCGGCATTATAAGTGCCGTATTAAGTGCATGTCACCTAAAAATATAGTAAAAAAATTCATGGCTTTATAGAATCCTTACATCAGAAAAAGTAAAAAAATCCCAAAAGAAAATTCTGAATTGGAGTCACTGCGAGATTGGTTACTTCCCTTTCTTATGAATGGACAAGTGATAGTGAAATAATGAATATCCAGTTTAGGGTTCTGGTGCCTTTAAATGCAATCTGGCGGACAAATTTTGTCTGCAATAATTTTCCCAAATAGTTGTTCTGAAAACGCAATTTTTTCCTTTTGTTCAGAGGTTCAAAGCCATGCTGGTGAGGCACGGGTATTAATTGATTTTTCTCAAATGGGCAGAATTGAGCCATTTGCAATGGTGTATGTGGCAAAACATATACGGGATTTCAATAGATCCAATGTCGAGACTACAGTGGCTTGCAATGGATATCAAAAAAAGATTATGCAGCAAATATGGCTTTTTTTAGAGCGTTTGGTTTAAAGCATGGGAGAGAGCCAAACTGCATAGATGGAAATGAACGGTTCGTTCCATACACAATCTTGCGAAGACAAACTATTATTGACGAAGCTAGAAAAGATTGGGAAGTTGAGCAAGAAATTATTGAAAGACGTGCTGGACATTTGGCAAAAATATTAGCCCAGGAAGAAGCTGGAAACTTGGTAGACGCATTGACGTTTTCTATAAGAGAAATCATGCGAAATGTACTCGAGCATAGTCAAGCTAAGGCCATTGAATATTGTGCTCAATTTTGGCCAACCTATAATAAGGTTGAGATAGTTATTGTCGACGGTGGAATTGGCCTTAAAGAATCGCTGAAATTGAATCCGTTCATTCAAGTAGAATCAGATTCCGACGCAATTCAACAAGCTTTAATGCCAGCTATATCAAGTAAAAATTATGAAGGTATTCGTATAGACCGAAACGATCCTTGGCACAACTCTGGCTTTGGTCTTTATATGAGTAGCCGAATATGTCGTCTTGGCGGATCATTTCTCATATGCAGCGGAGATCATGGAATCTCACTTAATGCCGATGGAAAGACACATATTGAACTTGGACATAGGTTCAAAGGCACCGCGGTGAGAATGGTTCTGAACACTAATAAGTTGACGGAGTTAAGCGGAATGCTTGCAAAATTTAGGACTGAAGGTTACGAAATCGCCAAAGAGATAAAAGGGGTAGGTATGTACAATGCGTCGGCGGCATCTCAAATGCTCTCGCGTGATTTTTCGAAAAACGGCTAACACGTTATAAATCAGATTTTATTTGACGTTTCAACAGTTATTTATTGTACGGACATATCGGACACACAGACCTACATATAAAAATCATTGCACTTGGTCTATGTGTCCGACCAGTCCATCCTATTGAAGACTTTCTTTGAAAATTATTGTTGAGACCAGATAAAAATCAGTCTTTTACTCAATGCTATGTTTCATTTTTTTGTAAAAACCGACTGCTTTAAAATTAGGAATATGATTTTCCCAAAACATAATCGGTCTTTTAGTGTGAGCTAGCTAATGTACATTCCAATGTTTACACTTTATATTGATCAGCTCTTCAAAGGAATACCACCCATAGCAGCTAGTTTTGGCTGAGCACCTAAGATATGGCGAAGATCATCTCTGAGCAGCAATGCGTAAATCAGTCCTATTCCCCACAAAGGAATCAACACTACGCAAATGAACACGACAGTTTTGCTTCGTTTCCAGTAATACAATTTTCTATCTTGTAGCTTGACGCCAATAATCCGATTGCCAATCAAATACAAAGTGACTTCACGTCCGAGACCCCGCTCAATGAAATCATTCAGACTTCGTGCGGTTCTCAGTTTTTGCAAAATCTGATCACCAATTTCTATTGTGTCGTAATGGGTAAATGATTTGCCGATTTGATTGACACTAGATGTGCCACTACCTAACATGTTTAGAACACCTGTTACTTCACGCACGGTTTTATCCTTTTCATTATTTATAGCCGGACAGAATTGATGAATCTATGCGGGGCTATCGGTAAAACTGATGGCGGATTCAATTTCGAAGTGCAACCACATGTTGATGCGATTGTAACTGCTTCATAAATACTTGGTGCGGCGTTTTGAAGCCGAGACATTTTCTGGGACGATGATTTAAGCTGTTCATCGCCCAT
>NZ_JBMPPH010000091.1:0-2271 GCF_049340285.1 Undibacterium sp. SXout20W
TTTTCTGAAAACTGCTGGCATCATTTTGATCAATTCCTAACGGATTGAACAAAATTTTATTGAGGTGGCTACGCCCAGAATCAATATTACTTTGATTCCTTAGCCTCAAATTATGCTCACTTGCTTGTGTAATATGAGATCTGTTTTTCAGTTTTTTTGTTCTTAAAATTGCATACATGTATTCAGGTTTTTGTTGTTGTTTTTTTATCTCCTGAATTAATTGTAGTTTAATTTTTTATGCAGTCAACGGCAAAACCTTTGAGATAACTTTTAGTTATCGTCACCTACTATTGCAACCTAGCGAGCTAGGTTGCGTAGGCTCTACGAGGTAAGCAAAAAACCAAATCAAAAACAACAATAAAACCTTTAAGGATTACATCCTTAAAAATCCTGTTCCGAATAAAAAAATCCAGCATAAATGCTGGATAATTTTTTAATCGGTTGGTAATTTTTTTCTTAACCTTTCACTTTCAGGAATGGTTTTATTATCCATAATAATTTAAGTTGCTGTTGATTTACAATCTCAGCTAACCGATCCACGCTGAATTTATTTGAGTAGGTTGCTACATTAACTGATTCAATTTCATGACCAAAAAATTGACAACGTGGTTCATAAGGAACTTCATTTTTCATAAAATAATCATTTAAAAATTTTCGTAAGGAATGAAAAACCAACTTACCACGATTAATTTTTAATTCAAATAAGTGACGAGCAAATTTTTTACCGACTGCATTCCCTGATCCTTTTCCATTCCGATCAACATACCTAAAAATAAAATTTTCTTTGGTATCAATAAATTCTTTAAAGTCATCGTCAAATAATTGATTAGGTAATGGTACTTCTCTTTTCCCTGCGGATGTTTTTGAATCACGAATAATAATCATATGATTATTTTGCTCTGAAACCTGAAATTGAGATTTAGTCAGTGAAGTTATTTCCGAAATTCTGCAACCAGTAATTAAACCCAATAACAAAACATAGTAATAATCTGGGTCAGATTTTTTTTGTTCTCTGTAATACTCACTGGAAAAAATTTGTTTAATTTCTTCAGGTTCAAAAATTAAATATCCATCAGATAATTTTTGACGTTTGGTCAGTAGTGACATATTTTCAGCAGGATTTTTTTGATTAAGTAGGTATCCCTGTTTAATCGCAAAATTTAACAAGGCTTTAATATAGCCAACTTTTCCATCTATCGTTCTTGGAACATTACCCTTACCTGCTAAAAATTCTTGGAATCGGGTTATATCTCCAACTTGAATATCAGAAATATAACATTTCAATTTAAAAAATGTTTCAAATTCCTTAACAGTATTTTTATGAGCTAATACTGTTGCAGGTTTCACTTTTTTCAATAAAAAATACTTATCTAACAATTCCAACAGAGTGAGTGACTTCGTAGAAGTGGCCCTGTCCAGGGAGCTTTCTTTTAATATGGGTTGTTGCTTTTGACTTTGGTTTTCTCGCATTAGAGCTAACGTTTCTAATAATCGTTGATGATCCTCAGGACCATCAGACCTAGCAATACCTCTAGAAAGGTCCAGTTCGTATTTTTTTACATTATTAAGGTCAATACTCATCTGAATGCCTTCAAGTAGTTTGCAGGCTCTTATGATAGCAACTTGACGATCTGCTGTATGCAGTGATCGTTTAAATTGTTTACCGTGGATACGGGTATGAAAATAGTAGGAAGAATTGCGAAGATAAACTGGCAAATTGAGCATGGTTGCTACCAAATTTGCTACCAGCCCAAAAGGAAAAGGTCTTATAACTCATTGAATTATAAGACCTTTTTTATATTGGCGGAGTGGACGGGGCTCGAACCCGCGACCCCCGGCGTGACAGGCCGGTATTCTAACCAACTGAACTACCACTCCTAAACCTTAAAACCTTGTCCTGCATGTATCTATCTGTGGTGGGTGCTGAGAGGCTCGAACTCCCGACCTACGCCTTGTAAGGGCGCCGCTCTACCAACTGAGCTAAGCACCCATATTCTTGCTTAGTCAGACAAATACTTCGATGCTGTGTCACCAACATCAACAGAAGCAATATTATAGTACGCTTACTGCTTTTTGTCTAGTGCTTTTGTAAGTAATTTCGTTTATTTTCTGGATACTACTTACAAAATTCTACTATTCTCACTTAAAAGCAAAACCCCTCACTGTTTTCACAGGGAGGGGTAGCAATAGGGAGCCTGACGATAACCTACTTTCACACTGGTTGCAGCACTATCATTGGCGCAGAGTCGTTTCACGGTCCTGTTCGGGATG
>NZ_JBMPPH010000092.1:0-2262 GCF_049340285.1 Undibacterium sp. SXout20W
GTATGCGTCCGACAGATCCACCTAAACAATCAGTGATTTGACGAATTCAATCGCAACGGCAGCAATTCATCAATACGATTATTTTTACAGGTAGGGAGTTTTTCCAACGTATCTTTAAGCCAAGCGAGGGGTTCTATGTTGTTCGCCTTGGCGGTGGCGAGCAAACTTTGAATTGCCGCTGCGCGTTTTCCTGCCCGCTCTGATCCGGCAAACAGCCAATTCTTTTTTCCTATGGCAATGGGACGAATCGCATTCTCAATCGGATTATTATCGATAGGCAGATTGCCGCTGGCGGCATAACGCATAATCGCTGGCCAGCGCTTCAAGCTGTAATCGATGGCTTTGGCCAGGCCGCTGCCATCGGCGGTTTTTTGACGCGTCAGCAGTAACCACGCATGCATCGCTTCCAGCCTCGGCACGGCTTGTTCTCGCCGGCATTGCGCACGTTGCTCTACCGTATAGTCTTTGGCCGTGCTCTCAATGTGATACAGCTCAGCGATTCGAGCCAGTGCGTCGGCTGCCGTCGGGTGTTGATTGGCGGCATGCAGATCAAAGAATTTACGCCGCGCATGTGCCAGACAAGCAAGCTCAACGATGCCGTGACCGAATAGGGCTTTATAGCCTGAATAATCATCAACCATCAAATGGCCTCGCCAATCGGTGAGGAAAGTGCGCGCATGGCTGCCACTGCGCCCAGGCTGAAACTCAAACACGACTATCGGTGGCCCTTCGTCCAGACTATTACTGCGATACGCCCACAAGTAAGCACGCTTGGTTTTACCTTTGCCAGGATCTAATTGTTGCACCGGTGTTTCGTCAGCATGCAGCACGCTGCGTTCTTTGAGTAATTCGATCAATCGATCTACCAAAGGGTGTAAAGCGACGCCGATACGACCGATCCAGTCGGCCAATGTCGAACGAGAGATCCCCGCACCATGACGGGCGCTGATTTGTTCGATCCGGTACAGCGGTAAATGATCCAGGTATTTTTGGATGACGACCCACGCGTGCAAACCAGGAGCAGCTAAGCCACCGTCGATAATGGCCGGTGGAATGGCAGCAGCGGTCACCGTTTCGCAAGCGCGGCAAGCGTATTGCGGACGGATATGACGATGCACGAAGAACCGCGCTGGTTCGACATCGAGTTGCTCACTGATATCTTCACTGATCTGCACTAGCGCATTGCCGCATTGACCGCAGTTGCACGATTCTGGTTCGTGCCGATGCTCGATACGTGGCAGATCAAATGGTAAGGCTTTACGTCCTGTTGGCTTGGCTTTAGCGCGCGGTGCTGCTGGCGTTAATTGTTCCAGTTCTGCCTGCATGGCACTGAGGTCAGCGTCGACACATTCCGTGAACAACTCGCGCTGATCGACAGAATAGGCTTCCGTTTTTGCACCAAATTTCAGACGCTTCATGGTCGCCAACTCAAAGGTCAGTGCATTGATCTTAATGTCTTTGAACTTGATTTCAGCGGCCATCTGAGGGACTTTGGCAGCCTCTTTTTGCGATTGACTAAACTGTGCCAACAACCATGCTTCCAACGCAGGGTCGGGGTTAAATTGGGCAAGTTGAGTAGTAAATTGAGCAGTAAAATCCATTGACGTATTTTACCATTTTTCCCTATGATAAACACGTATTTTCGTCATGTTTTAGTATGAAATAAACAGTATTTTTACGCACTATTTCTATCGGTTTTATACGAGCCAGAATGCCGATGGCTGCGCACTCATTCGTCGCCAATCGATACCGCTAGTAAGCCAATGCCAATCCGCCTCATTGAGTATAAAGACTTTATCTTGACTGGTCGGCCAAATGAAACGACCTTGATGCAAACGGCGTACGCACAACCAGACGCCGGTGCCATCCCAGATCAGCAATTTAATCCGGTTGCCATTTTTATTGCGAAAGGCGTAGGCGTTGCCATCGCATGGGGCCTTGCCCAGACTTTGCTGCACATGTAAGGAGAGTCCATCCGCACCGAGCCGCATGTCGACTGGTTCAACCGCCAAATAGATTTGTGCCGGCGATAATGGAAACTTCATGGTAACTGCTGGAGTAATCGCGTCAGTGCGGGTAAATCAATTTGACCTGCAATCGTGATTTGCCAGCCCGCAGGGCTACGCAATGAAATGTCACAGCGCGCGGTAGTCATTGCCACTGGCACCATCGTGATTGGTTTGACTGGGATCGCCTTCTTCTCGGCAATGGCGAGGTTCGCGCAAACCGGTTCTTGCGTTGTGCGTGGCGCAATTGCAGGAG
>NZ_JBMPPH010000093.1:0-2219 GCF_049340285.1 Undibacterium sp. SXout20W
ATGGGCGATGAACAGCTTAAATCATCGTCCCAGAAAATGTCTCGGCTTCAAAACGCCGCACCAAGTATTTATGAAGCAGTTACAATCGCATCAACATGTGGTTGCACTTCGAAATTGAATCCGCCTCAGATAAATAATGTCTCTTTTATGTTTAATGAAAATTAGAAAATATGCATAGAGTTCTTGTACTTGGCGGGTATGGATTTTTTGGGAGTCGCATATGTAAGGCGTTAGCGGTGGATTCTCAAATTTACTTGTTCATCTCTGGTCGCGACGGTCTAAAGGCGAAAAAACTCGCGTTGGAATTGCACCTGAGGCAGGAGCAAGGTATTAGAATTGATGCGCAAAATAAAAAACTGGCGGACACTTTGGAAGAGCTTCGGATTGACACAGTGATCCATACGGCTGGACCATTTCAAGGTCAAAATTATGATGTGGCTAAGTCTTGCATAGCCGCAGGTGCTAATTATATCGATCTTGCTGATGGCCGCGACTTTGTTGCAGGCATTTCCCAGCTTGACGCCGAAGCTCGCGAAAGGGGCATTCTCGTTACTAGCGGAGCCAGCTCCTTACCTGCACTCTCATCTGCGGTTGTTGATCGCTATGTCGGTAAATTTAGCGTAATAAAATCGATACGACATGGAATCGCATCAGGTGCTCGCGCACCGGGGTTGGCAACAATGAGCGGCATATTTAGCTATTGTGGAAAGCCATTCTTACGATTAGAGGCTGGTCAATATGTAACGACTTACGGTTGGTTGGATATGCAAAGGCATCACTTCCCATCTGCAGTGGGAAACCGACTACTCGGCAGTTGTGATGTTCCAGACCTGGTTCTTTTTCCTGGCCGATACAGTGGTGTGGAAACCGTGACCTTCCACGCAGGTTTTGCAAGCAATTTGGGACATCTGGTTGTTTGGACACTTTCTCAGTTAGTAAGGATAAAGATGTTATCCAGTTTGACTTTGTTCGTTAAACCTCTGGCAAAGATTAGTCAATGGATGGAGGGGTTTGTGAGTGATAAAGGTGGGATGTTTGTATGTCTTGAAGGACTTGATCAAAATGCGCAAGCGTTGAAAATGACATGGTACTTATTAGTAGCACAGAATCATGGTCCTTATATTCCCTGTGGTGCATCCATTGCTTTGGTGCAGAAATTAGCGCGAAATATAAAACTTCCATCTGGAGCAATGCCATGTGTAGGTCTGTTAAGCGTAGAGGAATATTTGGCGTCTTTGGATGGATTTGATGTCAGGGAACTTGTGCCGTGACTATTTATATCGTACTCAAATGGCTTCATATTTTAAGTTCAACTATTTTGTTTGGTACAGGAATCGGCATTGCATTTTTTAAATGGTCGGCAGATCGCAGTCGAAACCTAAACCTTATCTCTGGCGTCAATGAACTTACTGTCTGGGCTGACTGGATATTTACAACGCCTGCAGTGATTATTCAGCCATTGACGGGATTTGCCATGATATTTCTGGCTGGTTATCCGCTAAACACACCTTGGATCATGCTTGCAACGAGCCTTTATTTAGTAGCTGGATGCTGCTGGCTTCCTGTGCTTCGACTTCAAATTGAGATGCGGACGCTCTCTCGAACTGCCATGATTGAAAATTCACACCTGCCTGATAACTATTGGCGATATGCGCGAACCTGGCTTTGGCTGGGCGTCCCGGCATTTCTTTCCTTGGTGACCGTATTTTGGTTAATGGTATCGAAGCCAATAGGATGAAAATCGAAAATTTACCTTTAAAGGCCCAGGATCTGCAAATAATCATGATTCGACTATATTGGATGAATCGGATTGGCGTTGCATTTCTTTGGATCTGGACTGCATGTGTATCCTGGTTCGTTTTTCCGCAAGATGAATCTTTAGAATTATTACGAAGAATTGGACTCATCACGGCGACTTATACTTGGCTCTCGCTATCTTGTCTCGTCGACGTCGTGATGGGCATTGCGACACTTTTTTTTCGCATCGAAAGTTTTATGGCGAATTCAAATAGCAATCGTGTTATTTTATTCAATCGTCATAATGATCGGACTGCCTGAATTCTTTATCCACCCGTTTTCACCATTAATTAAGAACGCGAGTTCAATTTTGAAGTGCAAGCGTATTTTTGAAGAATACCTGATTGGGTGTAAGGTATCCTAACCTTTTTCTTGGTCGATTATTCAGTCTATTCATGGCGTGATCAATCTCCTGTTGTGTA
>NZ_JBMPPH010000094.1:0-2119 GCF_049340285.1 Undibacterium sp. SXout20W
TGAGATGTGTGTAGTTCATTATGCAATTTCGACTGGCCGGTCAAAAAGGCACAAATGCTATCGCATCTTGCCCTCATTAACCGGTACCGTTCATAAATTGCACTTCATCCTAGAATTCGCCCAATTTGATTTCTTTTTGATTCCCAAAAAAAGATTTATTTTCAACAATTTTTATTCAAAATATGGAGGTGTGACTATTTATGTTTGAATCAAATTTGCGTTAATTTTTTTTAATTTTTTCGTTCGAATTACAAAAAAAATTGGCAGTGAAACATCAATGCCGCACAATAGAGAACGGATGTTATGGATTTCAAAATACCCGATGCGACTACTCCATTGGCTGGAGAAAAATGAGGCTTGAAAGATGAGGCGCATCTAAAAGACTGGTTCAAATACGAAGTCTTGCCTTTTGAGCCTTCTCTTATGCGGATGTTGCGTAAGCATTGGGGCACTGACGACGAATTGAGTGATATCAGGCAAGATGTTTATATCAAAATCTATCTCTATGTGATGCAGCATGGGACACCTGACGTCACGAAAGCCTTACTGTTCACCATTGCACGTAATACTTTAATTGACCGATTTCGGAGGACACAAATTGTATCCATCGTTAGTGTTTCCAATTTGGAAGATCTCGACTATGGCTCGAATGATTTGGATCCTGAGCGCATCACAAGTGCAATTGAAGAATTAAAGATATTACAAATAGCATTAGATGATCTTCCGACTAGGTGTCGTCAAGTTGTAACGTTACGAAAATTGGAAGGTTTATCTTTGCGAGAAATTGCACAAGAAATGAAAATTGCTGACGGAACAGTAGAAAAACACCTGACGTTAGGATTGCGAGCTTTAGCAAACTCTTTATTTTCACAAGGCGTTGATATCTTGCTTAGCCAAAAAGTGAGAAACAAACGCAAAGAGGAAACTGAGTCATGAATAATGCAGAGCTCATCGAAGCAATGGCTTCCGAATGGATGATTCGTCGAGAAAAAGAGACTTGGACATATAAAGAGCAAATTGAATTGGACTCTTGGCTCAACCTTGATATCGCGCATCGATTGGCATTTTGGCGTTTAGAGGCAGCGTGGGAGCGGACTAATCAAATCAAATCACTGAAAGCGGAAACGTTTGAAATGGCGGATTTTGCAATATCTCCCAAGTCAAAAAAATCTTATATCTGGAAAAATATTTCATTACAGGCATTAACGCTTTGTGGATTTATTGCAATGCTTGTCAGTGGCCTTTGGCTATGGCAGCACGATGAACCCAAAATTGAACAATATTCAGTGGCCATTGGTTCACGAAAAACCGTTTTATTAAAAGATGGTTCTCGTTTGACTTTGAATGCGAATACGACGCTGCGCAGTCGAATGAGTAACGACCAACGACAAATTTGGTTAGACAAAGGTGAAGCTTATTTTGATGTTACACATGAACTTAATCGTCCATTTATCATCAAGGCCGGCAAATCAGTTATTACGGATATCGGCACTCAATTCATCGTAAGAAATGAAAATGGCACAGTAAAAATTAATGTGATTTCAGGACAAGTAAAAGTAGTTCCCAACGAAGCAGAGCAAGAAGCGAAACAGTCCCCTCAATTCTTGGGACGCAATGATGAGATGATCCTGGACGACAATTCTTTTGTTCGTCGCACCAACACAGATACCGATACTGAGGCGCTTTTAAACTTACAAAAGGGAATTATCAACCTTCAGGGGCAACCTCTTTCCAAGATAGTGAGTGAGTTTAATCGTTATAACCGACGTCAATTTGTATTAGATAAATCAGTGACCAATTTACGTCTTGATGGAAGTCTGGATATCAATAATATCGATGGCTTGGTGCTTTGCATGAATAAAACCTTGGGCTTAAAAGTGCACATTAATGGCGACCTGATTGAGGTTTCTAAATGACGTTGAATTTCCGGCACGAGCAAATTGGCGACGATGAAAAAAATTTTTAAAAGGCATTTACAACTTAATGAACAATCCGCGAGTTCAACTATGAAGTGCAACTGAAGATAAATGGTTAAAGGTGGGAAGATGCAGTAGCATCCGGCCTTCCAGACCTCCAAGTCAAAGTTGCCCGAAATGACATACACACATCTTACCCAAGA
>NZ_JBMPPH010000095.1:0-2093 GCF_049340285.1 Undibacterium sp. SXout20W
AGAAACGGACAGTGCGTGGCTTAAATAGCGCTTAGGAAATGGAATTGCGTTAGACATAAATAATCCTGGGGTTGAAATAGATGAAAATGTAATAGCTGCAACAACAAATAAAAAATCGCCGGAGCGATAAGGACTATTTGCCTGCCGAAAATAATGCGCGCGAAATTTAAGTAAAAATGCTGACACCCAAAACGTCTAGAAAAAAAATTGCAAGACGTCGCGCAAGAAGTTTTACATTTTGGATAAATTTTGTTACTTCGTTATGACAACCCACTCGATCAAGAATCCGAGTTGCAAAGTCACCACAGTACTAGCGGAAGCAAAACTTCCCGCAATAAATTGTTATTGAATTGAATGTAAAGACTGCGTGGCAGGTGAGGATCACACGTACGCATCTTCAGACGAAAATCATCTCCATATTTCGATCGATTCGGAGAACGCGGAAAGATTTAATTTCGTTTTTTGCGCTATGAAATTCACATCAGGTACGGGAAAATTGCACCTGGTTGAAGTATGTGGTTGGCGAGAATGCGCGCTTCAGTATTAAGAAAAAAATTATGTGTACTAAAAATTTTTACACCCGGGCTATGCTCTCCATTGATAACACAAGAGAGAAAAAATTACGGACTTAGCCTATTAATTAAAAAAATGCGTTACGCGACCGCAAAAAAAGATATACAGAATTACGACACCCTTTTCAGGGTAACTGGTTAATACAATGATGCCAATCCGAGATCGAAAAGCAGCACAACTAAATTTTATATGACCGTCGGCTTTCGCCCCAAAGCGGACATTCCGAAGAGGCAAGGTTATAGAAGCCAGTGATGCGAGTAATCAATATTTACGGAAATTACCCATACTGCTGGGCCGACCAAGTCTGTAACGTTTAATCTCCATTCCCTTGTTTTGTAAAACGAGATGGTGCCTGTGACAGCCCAATAAAAATTCATAAGTGCAAAGAGAATAAGGATTGGAAACGCGGTAAGTGGCATCGAATAGCGTAGGTACGCAAGGGCTCCAATAATGTTCACGGCAAGCCGAATGGTGCTCTTAATACTGAAAAATTTGGAATAATTTGGCATCGATTTTTATGGCGAATTTCTACTAATGGCCGGACGCTACTTTTTATCATATAACTCGCCGTCATCACCCTGGACCTTGGCCTTCAATTTGACCGCAATTTTTTTCAGCTTTTCGACGGCTTTCTCCGACGGATCGGTTGTCCTCAATTCACCAAACTTGGGCTCATACCATAACGGGAACGACTCACCATCAACAGTAACAATGAAATCGTTCTCGGTGTTCTGATTGTCGGGCTGGACGTCTCTATCCCCTTGCACATATCTGCGCCATTCCGTAAGCAAGATTAGAGGGCCATTCGCGTCAGCCCAATGAACCTTTCGAGTGACATGGTCGTCATACCCCGCAAACGCGACGCTAGAAACTGAAACAAAAATTAGCGGTATCAGAAATCTCATAATCTCAAGTTAGAAAAATTATCCTTGTTCATTGGCAGCTTTTGGCCGTTTTCAGAAGCTTCGTTACTAACCATTAGCTACCCAACAGAGACGATGGACTTGCCGCCTCAGGTGTATCCTCGCTCTTGACGGTAAAGAATTTACAATGAATTGTCCTGCCTCTTCTTGAAGCTAAGTACAAGCAATGTAGTAACGACTGCAACAATGCCCCAAGCTGTAGCGTTTAATAGCACCGCTGCCTCCAAGGAGTCAGGTCCGAAGGCATGAAGAAGCAGGTTATCTGGAAGAGACGAAACGGGGAAGCTTACAAGAGTAAGGAGCAATTTGTCGTTTTCTGGAAGAGTACACCTGTGACCAATGTCAGCGCATACCATAGCTTTGCTCCACATCGACATGATTCCAACAAAATTGGTAGTGAAGACGACTAAAAAAAGCAGCGGTAATGTAATTTTTTTATTCATTATACCGTTAGAAAAAGGTGACAAATCGGGGGTGTCCTGAATTTTGTGTAAACGGGGGTTCAGTTAAACATTCGGCATACGGTCGCCGAACTGGATTGTAAATCGATTCAGCGCTGCTTTCCAATCTCTAATTGGCATTGTCCATTTTTTGCTG
>NZ_JBMPPH010000096.1:0-2091 GCF_049340285.1 Undibacterium sp. SXout20W
TTACACAACAGGAGATTGATCACGCCATGAATAGACTGAATAATCGACCAAGAAAAAGGTTAGGATACCTTACACCCAATCAGGTATTCTTCAAAAATACGCTTGCACTTCAAAATTGAACTCGCGTATATATCTTGCTTTCAAATAAACAACAAAGAGAACCTTTGGTCACCTAGACTCGGATGAGATTGTTGCTACGAATAACGCACTGGGATATCCGAGGAAATTAGTTTGTCTATGTTCGTTCGTTGTTTTTGATGCAAACAAACCAATTCAGTTATGATGCAATAAAGAAAACTAAACGGAAAATTTGATGACCGTAAAATCAAGCTCATGGACGAGAGAGCAGCTATTGGTTGCATTTAATTTGTATTGCCAGCTACCTTTCGGAAAATTTCATAGCCGCAATCCCGACATTATTCGTCTAGCAGCGCTGATAGATCGTACGCCATCAGCCCTAGCAATGAAATTAGTCAACATTGCAAGCCTTGATCCACTTATTACCGACACGGGTAGGGTGGGGCTTAAGGGATCATCAAAATTGGATCGGGCAATGTGGGACGAAATGCAAAATGATTGGAATTCTTTCGCGATGCAAAGTCAGACTATAGTTGATAACTTAGTTGAGTCAAGTCAGCCATTGCTCGAAAGTGCCATCACTACAGAATTAGGAATTGTCGAAGATGAATTGGACTACTCTGCCGAAACAAAAGTAGCGCAGACAAAAATTCGTATAGGTCAAAATTTCTTTCGCCGCTCCGTATTAAGTGCATATTCTGGACGGTGCTGCATTACTGGCTTATCGCATCCAAGTTTATTGGTCGCTAGTCACATCGTACCTTGGAAATCTGATAAAGATAATCGCCTCAACCCGCGTAATGGTTTGTGTCTTTCTGCCCTTCACGATAAAGCGTTCGATCAAGGGCTTATCACAATCACACACGACTATGAAGTCAAGGTTTCCTCTTCTGCTAGAAAATTAGAGAAGAATAAATTTACATCTGAATGGCTATTAGATTTAGACGGCAAGAAAATTTCTTTGCCTGAAAAATTTATACCTTCAAACGAATTTATTTCTTGGCATAACGAGCATATATTTTTGTCGAATTAAGTATTGATTTTCTTAGGTGCTGACGTGAAAGTAAGATTTTTATACATGTATCGCGATGCTGGAAATTTCAAAAATTTTGGCGAAGCTTATTTTGAAAATCCACATGGTTTCAGTTTAGAAAACCTGACAGAAAAAATAAAATCCAATCTTTTAGAAGACTTATTTTTTGATGCTTTTGCGGTTGGCTTACCAGAGTTATTCTTTGAAGATTACGACGACGAACTTGATCACGATTGGCATGAATTTGATCGATTGGAGCATCTCGTTGACAACAACATTGGAGACGACTTGCAGTCGATAAGCGATTTTATTGAACAACTAGAGGCGAAAAGATTAACGTAATTGTCGCACCGAAAATAGTTCGCTATTCATCTCGCTGAAGTGACAAAGATTACCAGACCTTCACTTTATCGTCGTCTATTAGCTGACGAAAATCCTCACTCATCGCCGCCCAATCCGCAATGTCCACCTTAAATGGCAAATCGGATTCCGAAAAGTCATATTCTAACCCTGCGATGAGACCTAAAGATAAACCTGAGTTGCTTTCGATTGCCAGATCCAGATCAGAGTAGGGTTTGCCTGTGTGTTTCGCACGTGAGCCAAATGTCCACACGGTGTCATTGGGAACATGGCGTTGCAATATCGCTGCGATGATCGCCCATTGCTTTGCCGTTACATCAAGGTCCGGTTGTTGGCTCATGAGTTTGGTGTGCCGCAATTAAGCGCTATCAATATTGCCATTTGCTTAATTATGATGCACCGACATTTGTCCGGCAAACATTTGATTTCTTCGGCTAGTAGCGACCCCACCTAAAGCTGAAACTGCTTAATCATTTCAGTATCAATATTACTTATCGCGAGTTCAATTTTGAAGTGCAAGCGTATTTTTGAAGAATACCTGATTGGGTGTAAGGTATCCTAACCTTTTTCTTGGTCGATTATTCAGTCTATTCATGGCGTGATCAATCTCCTGTTGTGTA
>NZ_JBMPPH010000097.1:0-2064 GCF_049340285.1 Undibacterium sp. SXout20W
ACTATATTCTGCCTGCATTAAGTAATGCATCGGTGAATAACAAAGCGACGATCAATGCTGTCACAACTGCAGTTAACATCATCGGCAATAGCCAAAGCGGTACTTATAACGCGACACAACAAAGCGTGAGCGGCTTTACTACCAATGGCTTGGTTGGTACTGATACCGCAAGCAACATCACCGGTTTCACCGCCAGCGGTGCCACAGGCACAAATGCCGGCAGCTATGCCAATACGGTCGGCGGCACGAACAGTAACTACAGCAACATCGTCTACACGAACGGTAGTCTGAACATCGGTCAAGCGACCGCCAGCATCAGTGCCAGCAAAACCTACGACAGCAACACCAGCCTGACGACAGGCCAGGTCAGCATCACGGGCGTCAATGGACAAACGCTGAACTACACCGGCACGGCTGTGGCAAATAACGCGAACGTGGCCGCCAATGCAACAAACTACGTCAGTGGTATCACTGGTTTAAGTGATGGCACAGGTTTAGCATCAAATTACGTTCTGCCAAGTCAGAGCGCTAATTCGGCGAATAATAAAGTCACAATCGGACAGGCTATGTTATCCGCAGTTGTTAATGCCAATAACAAAGTCTATGACGGCAACCTCACCGATACTGGCACCGTTGGATTGACCGGCTTACTTGGGAATGATGTCGTTAGCGGCTCAGGACTATTCAATTTTACTGATGCAAATGTGGGTACCGGAAAAACGGTCTCGGTGACGTCCATCTCCCTCGGTGGAACTGCAGCTGCAAACTACGTCATCGGCAACACCGCGACAGCATCAGCAAATATCACTGGTGCACCGCTCACTGTTACTGCTAATGCGAGTGGAAAATTTTACGGACAGTCTGACACTGCCGGTTATGCTGGCGTTTCGTACAATGGCTTTGTGACGGGTCAAACTTCTTCTGTGCTCGGTAACCCGGCTATTTCGGTAACTCGGTCAGGCCAAGGTACGGTCGAGACACCAGGCGTGTATTCCAATGCGCTTACGCCTAGTGGTGCCGCAGTAATAGGTAACTATATCCTGACTTATGTTCCGGGCAATTACACAATTACTGCGCCGAAGGTTCTCCAAGTTAATCTCGGCGTAAATTCTGTCACCTATGGCACGCCAGGAAGTGCGACCACGATCACTGCAAATCCAACTGTCGCCTATTTGGACTCAAATAATAATGCAATACAGAATCTCAGTTTTCAGTCAAAGTCAGTTTCAGGCAATGTAATTACGTATAATTACGTTGACTCTTTTGGGAAAGTTGTTACGTTCGCCGTTACTGGCGATGGTTTGCAAAAGTCAAGTTCAGGGAATGTTCAAGTTGGTGTTTACAACTACGTTGAATCAGGAACCATGGTTACTCAGGTGGCTCTTGCTTCTCAAACCGCGGACATTATCGGTACACTTGATGTCAACAAAGCTTCTGTCACCATATCAGCGAATAATGCTAGCAGTGTTTATAACGGCACAACGCAAACACAAGGCGTGAATAGTAACGGTTTGATTGGTGGGGATAACGTGATAGTTTCCGGCGCGGCATCTGCCCGCAACGTGGGTACTTATTTGTCCAGTTTAGGTGTTTCCGGAACAGATACAAAAGATTATAACTTCACTTTTGTGAATGCTGCACAAACCATTACAAAGGCTAATGCCAGTGTTTCCGGCGGTACCGCAAACGTGGTGTATAACGCCGCAGCACAAACCAATACCGTGAATACTAATGGCTTTATCGCTGGCGATGCTATTAGCATTACTGGTGGAGCAAGTGGCACGAATGCAGGAACGTATAACGACACATTCCGGGTGAGTGGTGCTGATACTGGAAATTACAATATCAACATCAGTAACGGCGCTCTGACTATTGCTCAAGCGACTGCAAATCTCAATGCAAGTAAGACTTATGACGGCACTAACAATCTAAATGCAGGACAGGTAACTATTACAGGTGTCAACGGACAAACCCTGAACTACACAGGAACGGCGTCTGCGCATAATGCAAATGTGTCTGCGAATGGGTCTAATTATGTGAGTGGCATTACTGGATTGAGTAATG
>NZ_JBMPPH010000098.1:0-1819 GCF_049340285.1 Undibacterium sp. SXout20W
GTAAGATGTGTGTATGTCATTTCGGGCAACTTTGACTTGGAGGTCTGGAAGGCCGGATGCTACTGCATCTTCCCACCTTTAACCATTTATCTTCAGTTGCACTTCATAGTTGAACTCGCGATTTTAATTCGTAGGCAAAAGTCTGAAATATCAAGGTTCCGATATGAATGAGCTTTTAATTTAAATCGCCAACTCATAGTCGCAATGGTTCGCTTAATTTACCGAAAATTTTCTGTGTTGTTTTTTGCCGCCGCCAGATCTTCTACGAGCTGTTTTTTTGCCTCCTTAATGCATTGCTTCTTATCTGACGCTGCTACTATTTTGCAAGCGACGATGGCCTCTTGATAGACGGCATAAGCTTCTTTCTTTAGTGTTGCAAAATAGGCCTCCGGGGTGTCTTTTTCTTGATACCAGCGCTGTGGATCACCTTGCTTTGCTATGTCGTTATCTTGCCTTTGTTCTGCAATACAAGCAGTTGTGAAGAAAAAGGAAGCACACACAAATATGAGTGGGTATAGTCTTCTTGCTGACTGATGATTAAATATATACATAATAGTTCCTAAAAAATTTAGAGTCGCCCCGTAAGCAACATAATGAGCAGAATAATGATAATCAAGCCGCTCAAGCCACTCGGGCCATATCCCCAATTGCGACTATGAGGCCATACGGGAATGGCACCCACTAAAATAAATAATAGTAGGATCAGGAGAACGAGGCTCATAATATTTGTTCCTTTTTGAGTTCGTTTCTTTTAACTTCTTCTTTAAAATAGCTGTATGTCGATACAAACGCACGATGCAAAACTTCGATATGTTCTTTCAAACTTTCCCAATTATCAGCACTCGCTGCTTTTAATTCATCTAATTTGGACCGTAGTTCAACCAATTTAATTCGCAGATCAGTCATTTCGTTGGTATATGCAACATGAGCTTGATGTGATTTTTCTTTGATGGTTTTTTCAAGATCATCCAACGTCAAAGTTAGTTCGTCTAACTGTGCATGTATTTTGTTGATATAGCTGTCGTGTTGGTTCATGGTTATTTCCATTTCTTGGCAGGTTAGGGGGACAGCAGGTGATATTCAGAGATATGATTCGTAAAGTTGTAAAATGCAAAGTTGTAAAATGCAACGATGTAAAACACAACGATGTAAAACACAACGATGTAAAACACAACGATGTAAAACACAACGACGTAATACTGGGAGATGTGATTTCAAAAAAGCCAGATCATTTAGATTTTTGAATACTCGCCCCGCTGATATTTCCATTCCTGAATATAATCAAAATCACTTTGCGTGATTTCGCTCGGCGGCGGGAAATCCAGATTGAGTTGAAGTCGTTCTTCGAATTCTGTTAGTTTATGGCTGCGGATGAGCGTAGCCATTGCTGCACCAGATAGCGCTCCGGTCGCGATGCCTATCAGTGCTCCGATAAAAATTCCCGATCCAATGGATATTGAATATGAAAAAAATATCGGCGAAAGAGGATTTGGACCTGGAAGTATAACGCGACAGATCCAGAACGAAATTGCCCCGATAATAGCGCCTAAAGAACTGCCGTATAAAACCCCTCCGATGACGAGACAAGGTGAGTTACCAAATGAAACATGAGGGACGCGATCAATCATGTTGTTTTCCTTTGTTATTTGCAGTTTCAATGCATGATTTTTTAAAATAATGCTTGGTTATTATTGGGCGGATTCAATTTCGAAGTGCAACCACATGTTGATGCGATTGTAACTGCTTCATAAATACTTGGTGCGGCGTTTTGAAGCCGAGACATTTTCTGGGACGATGATTTAAGCTGTTCATCGCCCAT
>NZ_JBMPPH010000099.1:0-1777 GCF_049340285.1 Undibacterium sp. SXout20W
CTGGTCTGGTGCGACGCGGGATTGGAAATTGAAGGACGAGGTCTGGCTGAATCCGAAACGAAATCAGGCAGAGGAACTAATGCTAGCAGCATGACTTGACGCGACATCTTTGTTGACAACTACCGAATGCAGGTGACCGAGATGTAGCGTTTAGCGCCCGAGTTTGCGCAAATAATGGAATGATCATCGCAAGAGATTTGCCAATTATCACGCCCAAAGCAACGGTTGCCATCAATTACAACTCGTCAAATAGGCATAATGGGTTTGCCTTATCCGCAAATGTTGGCGTTTTTAAGAAAAAGACTTTTTGTAGTCTAATGATTCGCTCAAGCTACAAAGTTAATAAAAATTTCTTAAACGAACAAAATCCTGTCTTAGAAAATACCCCGTTTGTATCGTTTGAAAATACGGAAGGTAACGTTTTCAAATACGGCGTGTATACATACAACATTTTGCCAGCAATCAAAACCTTTGGCATAGCCAATATCATTCAATTAATTAAGCCGGACTTATTCAAAGCTGGAATTAAGCCGGGACTTGAAAAGTTACGAAAATCAATTGATTCAACAGTAAAGTATGAGTTTGGTAAAAGGAAAGAAATTATTAAGTATCAACTTAATCGCAGCGGATTTGCCGCTTCATTGCTGGTTGCATTTGTATTGATCTTCAAATTTGACACACTTCAGAATTTCGCATGGTCTATTAGATCTTATCTTTGGAATAACGGACTATTGTGTTGGCTGGCAACCATGCTGATGGTTTCCGCTGCGATTAGTTTGGTTAGCTACAAAATACCTGTATTGAAGCGGATGCTGTCTTGGCTTGAACCAAAAGTGCAAAATCAAAAATCCATCAATGCCGAAGTCGATGAACGATTTACAGTCGAATGTAATAACCTTCAATCGTATTTTTTATCAGAGGCTTACGGTGATGGAATTTTTTTGTATGATTTGGAAAAGCTGACTGGTGAAAAGAATTTACTTAGCAGATCGTTTAATACAACTGCAGAAATCAAGCAATTTCTCATCGAGAAAACCGTCTTAACAGATGACCAGGCAACGATTGTGGCCAATATGTTTTTACATATTTATACGAACGAATTCTTAACTCAAGCCAAAGTTGAATCTTAATTGGGTTTGAATATAGTTTGGCTACCAGTCAAACGATTTAATTTCTAATATTTGAAAATCTGAGGTATCTGGATTTTCTATAGGTTAATATATATGCATTGGATCTGACCGCCGTTGTTTACGGCGTTATTCCCGAGAGTCCTCGCTGGGAACCTGTGATCATCGATTGAGCACTAAACAAGTGTGTCTCGATAGTACCGTGGTGCGCGCGCACCATCTTGCCCCACTGCTGAAAAATATGGGAAGCAAGCTTTCGGGTGTTCTCGTGGTGGATTAACAACCAAAATCGATGCCTGCATGGAAAGACTCGGCAAATGGGCACGATTCGGATCGTTTGTCGAACTTAATGCGTTCGTGCGTTGCTTAAATTGAACGGCAACCCGACCTAATCGGCGTACATTAATTTCCCCGCTGCGACACCGAATACCAGCGCTAGTAGAAAATTCAGTGCTCGCTGCCAGCGGCAATACCAGCGTCGTATCACGGCGCTTGAAAATATGATGGCATAGGAGATGAATACCGGTAGTTGTCAACAAAGATGTCGCGTCAAGTCATGCTGCTAGCATTAGTTCCTCTGCCTGATTTCGTTTCGGATTCAGCCAGACCTCGTCCTTCAATTTCCAATCCCGCGTCGTACCAGACCAGCG
>NZ_JBMPPH010000100.1:0-1684 GCF_049340285.1 Undibacterium sp. SXout20W
CGGCATCATCTGCTTAAGGATGGCCTCCTTGCGTTCTGCTGGATAACGATTCACTGCATGTCTTTACTCCGCCCCAATACGGTTGATGTGAATTAATTGACGCGACATCTATCCTGACATAGGGGGTGAGCGAGAGAAGGTGATTTTTTATTTTAGTCTGCGTTATTTTTACTCTAAAAAATGAAGCAGGTGCTTAAACGTGACGTTATCGGAAGGCTTTATGAAATTTTCGTAAAAAAAACAGCGCCTAAGCGCTGTTTTTTTTACAAGCAAATTTTGTCGGTTCTTAATTTATTCGAAATTTTTTAACCGAATTTTTATCTGAATTGAAATCCAGCTCAATAAAATCGTATGGCGATTTTAATTCTTGTCGATAAACAATTAGTTACTAATCGCTTTTTTCTGATCGTCACCAGGCACGCCGCACGTTGGACAATATGGATAAAAAGCGTTGTGCCTTAAGCCACATGATTTGCATTTAATGTAGGTCGTTAGTCCGCAATGCATACAAAAATTGACTTCTACGCCATCGATCGACGGTATGGCTCTGTCACAACTAGGACACTGCCCACGTGTCATTGATTCCAGCGCTTTTTCGTATCGAATCTCATGCTTACGTTCTTCTTGTGGCGCTGCTTGTTCTAAGTTCTTTTTCTCAAGGTAACTTTGTAGTGATCGAATCAAGGCTCTGCCACCAATGAAAGTCAAAGCAGCACCGACACCGTAGCGGATATAACCACCAAAACTGGGGAGATAAGGTACTAGTTCAAAGAAAAATGCAAACAAGGCAAAAACAATATAACCCCAGACAAACGGCCAATGCTGGCTTTTTCGATGGCAACGAAACAACCATAAAGCAATGCCCAAAAGAGGTGCTACGAGTAACAAACGAATGCCAAATGCCTTGAGCGAATCATGGTAGAGCGCTTTTTCATAGGCTTGATTTGCGATGAGTTGCAGTTGCTCAATTTGTGTCTGTTGAGGGCGTATTTTTTCTTCTAATGTTTGTTTTTGTTGGTCGACCAGTTGAATTTTTTCTTCAAGTTGCTGCTGTGTTTGTAGTTGCACATCTAGCTTACGTGCTCGTGCTACCACTTCAGGATTTTGATCTGATTGTTCAGTGCTGCTGCGCGTGGCACGCCAGTTATCAAAACTTTGTTTTTCTTTTGCGTAATTTTCCTGACTATTGGCAAGTTGTACGTTCAATAAATTTCGTTGACGTCCCAAGACATCCAATTGCTGACGCACTGGCGCTATTTGCAATTCAATTTTCTGGTTTGCCGCATGGTCGATAAAATCCTCAGGTACCGGCGACTTCGACATCAACGGTAAATCAGCAATCAGGCTTGCTCCAACTTGTATCAAGAAAAATGCAAACAACAAGGCAATTGCCCATTGTCCAAGTCGAAAAAATCTTTCTGGTCCGCGTAATTGGGTATACATACGTTCTCCTTCAATTTTTATATTTACACGACTGACACAAAACCGCACCACTTGCGTTACGAACAATGGTCGGGGGTGTACTAACTGCGTTAGTAAGCGTGGGTAACCGGTCATGGTTCCGTCGCATTAACTTTTAAAAAGGCGAGTTTAAGCCGTTACGACTTTTTATATTATCGCTGGACGGACTACGCCTGCCAATGCATAAAACTGGTCTGCAAATGACATGTTCTCACATCCGACC
>NZ_JBMPPH010000101.1:0-1580 GCF_049340285.1 Undibacterium sp. SXout20W
GCTGGTCTGGTACGACGCGGGATTGGAAATTGAAGGACGAGGTCTGGCTGAATCCGAAACGAAATCAGGCAGAGGAACTAATGCTAGCAGCATGACTTGACGCGACATCTTTGTTGACAACTACCGCTCATTAATTCACCATCAGATGCATGTCATGCAGCGAGCTTCTCTTGATTGGTTTCTTCATCCAGTCATCCAAATAGTGAACAGGAGAGCGGTAACCTAAAGTCGAATGCGGCCACGATCCGAATGATGGATAACGCCGACTATCGGTCTGCAGAGATACCATGCCATCGTCAGCGTATCGGTCATATTGTCGCTAGTCATGCGTGGTTTTAGCGACTAAACGATCATTTCTCGATTGAATTGATCAAGCACGATTGCGAGTCACAGCCAGCCTTTATCCGTCCACAATTTCTTGTATGCGTTACGTTGAGAAATAGGTAGCTTATCGAGGTTCTGATGAAAATGACGATATCGATAAATAGTTTTTTAAGGAGTGACGATGAGCGCTATTGCTTACTCGAATGCGTGATCGACTGTTTCGCTAATCACATCGGAACGCGCTCGATTTTTAAATTTTTTAAACGCGAGCATAAACTTTCAAATGCTCAATTTGAACAAGGGTGTTTGAACTCATAGCCTTTAAGGGAGTAGAGAAAAGGGACTAAGTCACCGTGTCTGGAAAAATACCATTCGGAGCCTTTTCTCAAGAATACATAAGAATCCGTATATCGTTGCGGAGTAGTAATATCGCCTCATTCTATCTGTACCTGTAATTGGTCGGGAGCGATCAATTTCCAGCAATAGAAAGTTGAGTACACATACCGATCTGTTCCATTGCTTGCTTCCGGAAGTAAACGTAGTTGCTCGCGTGAATCGGGTAGTACATGCTTCAGAGAATCTTTGGAAGAATTTGCTGTCGTTGCCATTAATTCCCTTGCAAATAGAGCAATCGAAGTACTCGCACTTCTAATCTCTTCTACAATTTTTTTCTCATTGTCCTTAACAATAAACGCTTTTTTTATGACTTTGAAAGGCTCTTCTGCAACGAATCCATTACGCTGTGTTTCGGATTGTGCCTCTGCATTATTCATCGCTGTCATTGATACGCCCAAAAAAAATATAGACGCAGCATACACACTAAAAAACTGTTTCATAAAATATCAACTCCGGTAGAAAATTGCTCCCAAATTAAACTCTTCCGAGAGCCGAAAAATGGGCGTATTTTTATTTACTTACTAATTACATCCGAACGCGCTCGATTTTTAAATTTTTTAAACGCTAGAATAAACTTTCAAATGCTCAATTTGAGCAAGGTCGTTTGAACTCATAGCCTTTAAGGGAGTAGCGAAAAGGGCTTAAGTCACCGTGTCTGGAAAAATACCATTCGGAGCCTTTTCTCAAGAATACATAAGAATCCGTATATTGTTGCGGAGTAGTAATATCACCCCATCGGTAGTTGTCAACAAAGATGTCGCGTCAAGTCATGCTGCTAGCATTAGTTCCTCTGCCTGATTTCGTTTCGGATTCAGCCAGACCTCGTCCTTCAATTTCCAATCCCGCGTCGTACCAGACCA
>NZ_JBMPPH010000102.1:0-1483 GCF_049340285.1 Undibacterium sp. SXout20W
TTACACAACAGGAGATTGATCACGCCATGAATAGACTGAATAATCGACCAAGAAAAAGATTAGGATACCTTACACCCAATCAGGTATTCTTCAAAAATACGCTTGCACTTCAAAATTGAACTCGCGTTGAGAATCAATGAACAACATTTAATTTAATTTTGGAGAAATATGCTTATCAAATTCCGGCAAATCCGGATCTTGATTCATTTTTGTGCTATTTTTTTCATCTAAAGTCAGTAATTTTGGCAATTTTGGCGGCAATTCACTAACTAACATGTTTGCGTCATAAATTGCCTCAGGAATCTCATTGAATGGAATTCGTTGCCAGCCACTAGCTACCCACCGAAATCCAATATTTGGGGGCGATGGATCACCATAACGATGGCGCTCACGGACAGTCGATGGCATTGCTACCACGTATAAACTGCCATTAAATATATTAACTACCATCGGATAAAGCGATTCATGCCAAACAATTGGCTCCTGACTAATTTGTGGCAAGTTAATGGTCAACCACGCATCCCTGGTTAATAAACCTTGCAATAGTCTTTTTTGTGTGACGACGATTTTCCGACCATCAAGTAACTTGACCTCCTGATCCCAAGTCGTCGTATCTCCAGAACAAGCATTGATCGACATCAGGCATCCCATTAAAAATAAATTTAAAAAATAATTTAGGCATAAAACTATTCGAGTTAATGAATTTCAACTGCTACGAAACAAAATTGGACGATGACTGGATTGATTACGTTTTTGAAAACTTCCGACTTACCTCAAACCCACCCGCGCCAAGAAAGAGAGCGGCCAAAGAAATGCAGTAAATCCATAACCCTACAATTACATAAGCAATCCCGTCATCTCCGACGTTCCGAAACACAAATTCAGTAATAGGACGGCGTATAAAAATGGTCAGAGACGCCATAATTCCTACCACCATCAAAAGGATGCTGATCTTACGAAGCAGGAAAAGAAATTTATTACTTTTAAGCGAATCAAGCGCGTTGCGATAACGAACGACATAAACTAGTCGCCACACAATCAGCAACAACCACATCAAAATTGGCGCAGGTAAAAATCCCCCGCCAGTCATCATGCCAAGCCAACCACTCGCACCAAATAACGAGATAGGCAATATAAAAAATAAACTAAAGCAATAGAGAGTTTTAAGTGCCAAGTTTGCTTGAATCGATCGACTCATTGCTTCATTAAAAATTGAGTCCATAATGATCCCGTTTTACTGTTCAGAAGAATCAACCAAAATATATATAGGTATGAATAGTTCAAAAAAAAATTAATATGAAGCCGCTGCACCTTTAACTCAGTCCATATATCATTAATAAATTGAAATTGTTTTCTTCGGCGGATTCAATTTCGAAGTGCAACCACATGTTGATGCGATTGTAACTGCTTCATAAATACTTGGTGCGGCGTTTTGAAGCCGAGACATTTTCTGGGACGATGATTTAAGCTGTTCATCGCCCAT
>NZ_JBMPPH010000103.1:0-1332 GCF_049340285.1 Undibacterium sp. SXout20W
GAGGGTGTAAGAAATTTTGTGTAAACGGTCATTTTGCAGGAAACTGCTACTTTGCTAGGAGCAATGATGACCGAGAATCAAAAGCCTTTATCCAACGAACTGATAGACGCTCTACTGGGTGACTATAAAAAACCAGAAGACCTCATTGGTGAGAACGGTTTATTAAAGCAGCTGACCAAAGCCCTGGTAGAACGTGCGCTACAAGCTGAAATGACCGAGCATTTGGGTCATGGTAAAAACCAGCTGGTGGCAAATGATACCGGCAATACCCGAAATGGTAAAAGTAAAAAAACGCTCAAAGGTGACTTTGGCGCTTTACCGATTTCCATCCCCCGTGACCGTGAAGGCACGTTTGAACCACAGATCATTACCAAGCACCAGACCCGCTGGACTGGCTTTGACGACAAGATTCTGTCCCTGTATGCCCGTGGCTTAACGGTCCGTGAAATTCAACAGCATCTTCAGGAAATGTACGGCGCTGAAGTGTCACCAACCTTAATTTCATCGGTGACCGATGCCGTCATGGATGAGGTCAAGGCATGGCAGTCCCGGCCGCTGGATGCCATCTACCCCATTGTCTACATGGATTGCATTCACGTTAAGGTTCGTGACAGCGGCGCCGTCCGTGTGAAGGCTTTATATCTCGCTATTGGCATCAACATGGATGGCATTAAAGAAGTACTTGGCATGTGGATGGCGCAAACGGAAGGTGCAAAATTCTGGTTGCAGGTCATTACCGAAATCAAGAACCGGGGCGTGGCCGATATTTATATCGCCTGTGTAGACGGTTTAAAGGGCTTTCCAGAAGCAATCGAAACGGTGTTCCCTAAGACCTCTGTCCAGCTCTGTATCGTCCATATGGTCCGTCACAGCCTGAATTTCGTTGGCTGGAAAGAGCGCAAACAGGTGGCTGATGATTTACGCCTAATCTATTCTGCCACCACCATCGAACAGGCTGAAATGGAATTGTGTCAGTTTGAACAAAAATGGGGCGAACGCTTTGCGCCCATCGGTGAGTCGTGGCGCAAGAACTGGCCTCGACTGACTACGTTCTTTGACTATCCGCCGGACATCAGGAAAGTGATTTACACAACAAATGCCATCGAGTCCGTCAATATGAGTCTGCGGAAAATCACCAAGAACAGAGGGTCGTTTCCTACTGATGAATCTGTCCTTAAATTATTCTACCTGGCACTGAACAACATCAGCAAAAAATGGACAATGCCAATTAGAGATTGGAAAGCAGCGCTGAATCGATTTACAATCCAGTTCGGCGACCGTATGCCGAATGTTTAACTGAACCCCCGTTTACACAAAATTCAGGACACCCCC
>NZ_JBMPPH010000104.1:0-1221 GCF_049340285.1 Undibacterium sp. SXout20W
TTGGGTAAGATGTGTGTATGTCATTTCGGGCAACTTTGACTTGGAGGTCTGGAAGGCCGGATGCTACTGCATCTTCCCACCTTTAACCATTTATCTTCAGTTGCACTTCATAGTTGAACTCGCGAATTCTAATTGTTGCAGTTGGTGGATAAATGGTTGAGTCCTTGCGCATCCAAACGGAAGCTCGCGATACGTTGACCATTTGAGTTCGCTTTTACATCGACGATATAAATACTATCAAAATCATTTCCCTTCCAGGTTGGCACGGTCGCAGGATCGCCACCATTCATCGCCAAAATATTGCGCGCAGCTTCTTCGGCTAAACGGTGTTCCCACGCAACGATTATTGTGGCATTAGCGTAGGCGGGCGAGAGCAGGGCTGTGTTTAATCTGCCGATATCATCCAGCCCAAATTGGGTATTCACTGGCATCCCCAAGCTAATTGCAGTGGGTTCTATTGTGGCTAGAGGGCGTATGTAATTGTAAAGTGTGCCTCTATCGTTTTTTTGAATTCCAGGATTGGGAGCATAGATCGCGGTAGGTGTGTCGAATTTTTGCTTTAAAACTTTCGGAAGCGCCAGCGAGCGGTTTAATCCCTGGCAATTAAGTTGACCCAGTCCTGCGTCAGGTTTTTCTCCATGGCGAATCATAACAATGGTTTCATCGGCAAAACAATTCCCGGAGCTTAAAAATACACATGCCACAATTGTTATTGTCGGCATTACTTTTGAGATTGTTTTTGTAATGAATAATGAATGTTCCATGGTCACTCCTTAGTTTTTTAGGGATGACAAATTATACATCTGGGATTGCGTAGTAATTATTTTTGGCATGGCGGAATTCGACACGCTATTAGCCTAAACTATTATCAAGCACGCCTGAAAATGGTATGAATGAAGCAATGATGTATATCGCCTGCCATTGATAATTTTAGTATTTTATTGATGCTTAGATTCTTTAAGTCTTCTACATCCTCCACGTATTTCAAAAAAGCTGTCGAATTTGTTTGCCAATCCAAAAGCATTGAGCAATTAAAAAAATTCCCTGAAACAGAAGAACTTGGTCGTCGGTGATTTTTATTTTCATCAACTCATTTCCCCCCTATGTCAGGATAGATGTCGCGTCAATTAATTCACATCAACCGTATTGGGGCGGAGTAAAGACATGCAGTGAATCGTTATCCAGCAGAACGCAAGGAGGCCATCCTTAAGCAGATGATGC
>NZ_JBMPPH010000105.1:0-1090 GCF_049340285.1 Undibacterium sp. SXout20W
ATGGGCGATGAACAGCTTAAATCATCGTCCCAGAAAATGTCTCGGCTTCAAAACGCCGCACCAAGTATTTATGAAGCAGTTACAATCGCATCAACATGTGGTTGCACTTCGAAATTGAATCCGCCTTGCTTTAAATTTTTCGTAAGGAGGTTTAATGTCAAAGAGTATGATTTGCGCAGCATTTGTAAGTACGTTTGCGTTGGCAAATTTTGGCGGAATACGAGGTGAAAATATGACGAATTTTGACGTGACTCACATGTTCGATGTCAGGGAAAAGGCAATGAAAGAATGTTCAGAAAGATATGAACAGAATGAGAGGGATGCTGTATTTAGAGCTAAAGACAACCCATTAGGATCAATTGGTGCAACTTATATTCCGCGAGATCGGGGCGAAGAAATGATAACGTGTATGGATTTAAAGGGATTTTCAATAGCATTTAATTCTTTATCAAAATTCAACAGTGTCGAATTAGATCGAATGTCACGAGAGACTATCAAAAAAGTAAAAAAGGACGATGCAAATAGAGCATTAGCGGATGTTAATGGATGGAAGTGAAGAGGGGGGCGGAATTTTGGATTTTGTCGCAATAAGGTTGCACAAGCACAGGACAGTGGTCGCAGTTCTTTAATTTACAACAGCGTCAGGGCAAACAGTTGGATACACAGGTGGTAAATGATCTTGATTATCGTTGGCGATCATACCTGCCAACATGAATTGCATGATGTGCCAGCGAAGATCGCTATCGACTAGAACAGTGCCGCTACTGCGTCAGTAAACAACCTGATCGCCGACAGCGGCCTCGAAATTATGTTGAGTCATTATGTTGATTCAATTGCAATATTTGAACAATCTTGTAGAACAAGAGCACCGAACCGTCAAACGCCGAGCGCGCCCCATACTGGGATTCAACCAATTCCAATGGGTTGCCAAACTTATGATCGGCATTGAAACCAAGGATATGAGTATGCGTCCGACAGATCCACCTAAACAATCAGTGATTTGACGAATTCAATCGCAACGGCAGCAATTCATCAATACGATTATTTTTACAGGTAGGGAGTTTTTCCAACGTATCTTTAAGCCAAGCGA
>NZ_JBMPPH010000106.1:0-1076 GCF_049340285.1 Undibacterium sp. SXout20W
GTATCAGTACCTACCAAGCCAATGGCTGTGAATCCGCTCACGCTTTGTTGTGTCGCGTTGTAGGTACCGCTTTGGCTATTACCGACGATATTAACTGCCGTAGTCACCGCATTGATCGTCGCCTGGTTGCTTCCAGACTTAGCGCTTTGACTCGGCAGAACGTAATTTGATGCTAAACCTGTGCCGTCACTTAAACCAGTGATACCACTGACGTAGTTTGTCGCATTGGCTGAAACGTTGGCGTTGTTCGCCAATGCTGTGCCGGTATAGTTCAAGGTTTGTCCATTGACACCGGTGATGCTGACCTGGCCTGTCGTCAGGCTGGTGTTGCTGTCGTAAGTCTTCGTTGCGTTGATTGTCGCTGTGGCTTGACCGATGTTCAGACTACCGTTCGTGTAGCTGACGTTGCTGTAGTTGCTGTTCGTGCCGCCGACCGTATTAGCGTAGCTGCCGGCATTTGTGCCTGTGGCACCGCTGGCGGTAAAGCCGGTGATATTGCTTGCGGTATCAGTACCAACTAAACCTGTCGCTGTGAAACCATTGACGCTTTGTTGTGTCGCGTTGTAGGTACCGCTTTGGCTATTGCCGATGATATTAACTGCCGTAGTCACCGCATTGATCGTCGCCTGGTTGTTGCCAGACTTGGCGCTTTGACTTGGCAGAACGTAATTTGATGCTAAACCAGTGCCATCACTTAAACCAGTGATGCCACTGACGTAGTTTGTTGCATTGGCGGCCACATTAGCGTTGTTGGCTACCGCCGTGCCGGTGTAGTTTAAGGTCTGTCCATTGACGCCCGTGATACTGACCTGGCCTGGTGTCAGGCTGGTGTTGCTATCGTAAGTCTTAGCAGCGTTGATCGATGCTGTCGCCTGACTAATGGTCACACTATTATTCGCTGAATAGCTACTCAAACTTGGCAATACATAGTTTGACGCCAGGCCAGTACCATTACTCAATCCAGTAATGCCACTCACATAATTAGACCCATTCGCAGACACATTTGCATTATGCGCAGACGCCGTTCCTGTGTAGTTCAGGGTTTGTCCGTTGACACCTGTAATAGTTACCTGTCC
>NZ_JBMPPH010000107.1:0-1054 GCF_049340285.1 Undibacterium sp. SXout20W
CGCGAGTTCAACTATGAAGTGCAACTGAAGATAAATGGTTAAAGGTGGGAAGATGCAGTAGCATCCGGCCTTCCAGACCTCCAAGTCAAAGTTGCCCGAAATGACATACACACATCTTACCCAAGACGAACGATACCAGATTTACATACTTAAAAAAGCAGGACATGATCAAAGTGCCATAGCTAAAATAATGGAACGAGATAAATCAACAATCAGTCGAGAACTGAAACGCAATTGTGGCGCGCGGGGATATCGTCCCAAGCAGGCGCAGGCACGGTCTATCGCAAGACAGGCCAAAGGCAATGCGACCACTATTCATGCCGACACGTGGACGTTTGCTGACGACAAGCTTGCCGAACTATGGAGTCCTGAACAAATCAGTGGCTATTTGCATGCGAATAAGCAGCCAGGCGTTAGTCACGAAAGCATCTATAAACGCATTTATGCCGATAAGCAACTTGGTGGTACCTTGCATAAAGCTCTTCGCTGCCAGAAGGGACGCAAGAAGCGCTATGGCAACCGCGAACGCCGTGGCACCATACCAAATCAAGTATCAATTGAACAGCGCCCAGTCATTGTTGACCAGCTTAAGCGGTTTGGTGACTGGGAAGGTGATCTGGTGATCGGCGCCAATCACCAGCAAGCACTAGTCACACTCAATGAGCGGAAGTCCCGTTTTTCACTCATAGGTAAAGTCGAACGTAAAACCGCCGAGTCCGTAGCAGAGATGATTATTTCTCTGCTGACGCCTTTTTCTGACGTTGTACACACATTGACGACAGATAACGGTAAGGAGTTTGCACAGCATGAACGTATCAGTGAAAATATCAATTCAGATCACTATTTCGCCCACCCGTATTGCTCTTGGGAACGCGGTGCGAATGAAAATATGAATGGATTAATTCGCCAGTTCTTTCCTAAGAAAATGCGATTTGAAGCCATCAGTGAAGGAGATATTTTATGGGCGATGAACAGCTTAAATCATCGTCCCAGAAAATGTCTCGGCTTCAAAACGCCGCACCAAGTATTTATGAAGCAGTTACAATCGCATCAA
>NZ_JBMPPH010000108.1:0-952 GCF_049340285.1 Undibacterium sp. SXout20W
GGTAAGATGTGTGTATGTCATTTCGGGCAACTTTGACTTGGAGGTCTGGAAGGCCGGATGCTACTGCATCTTCCCACCTTTAACCATTTATCTTCAGTTGCACTTCATAGTTGAACTCGCGAAATAAAGATAAAATAACACTTCAAAGTACCGTTTCTGCGGCGTTAAAGAAACTCTCTACAGTTGGTCAGCGAAAAGAAATTTTAGGTGAAGACGACACAAATATTCGCTCTATTATTTACCATAGGGCTAATCAAAATATGCTGTTCGGCATATTCGCCTCATATGAGAAGGGTACTCATCAACTCACAATTGCTGATGACGATGACGCAGAAATGTTACTTGTAGAGCAGGTCGCACCTCCAGAAGCTGAAGATAAAAAACGTCGAGAATTTTTAGAAGGGGTTTGTTACTTTGCTTTTTTTGGTAACCACGTTGTAGTTATTCAATCTTCTGCATTAGGAACTAAACACCTTGAACGGCATTTAAATTGGTTACTACGTACTGCGGGGTTAATTGATACTGAAAATAGTGTTGGACTAACTGATTTTATATTAGAGGCAACGAAAGAAAAAATTCGTGCTTCTCATGTGAAAGATTTGGTTATTGGTACGCCATTAGTTGACATTGATCATGTGACGGCAATGAAAGAGACAACGTCTCAAAAGACCACATTGTTAGATTTTGGTGGTAAAGGTATAACTCTACTAAGAGATTTTCTCGGTGAAGATAAACTTAAAGGGTTGAAACTTGCAGACGCAATTGACGGCAACATAGAAATATCTTTGCGGATTCGTTATAAGCAAAAAACCACTGAAAAGGGACATCCCCCTATGTCAGGATAGATGTCGCGTCAATTAATTCACATCAACCGTATTGGGGCGGAGTAAAGACATGCAGTGAATCGTTATCCAGCAGAACGCAAGGAGGCCATCCTTAAGCAGATGATGCC
>NZ_JBMPPH010000109.1:0-930 GCF_049340285.1 Undibacterium sp. SXout20W
ACTATATTCTGCCTGCATTAAGTAATGCATCGGTGAATAACAAAGCGACGATCAATGCTGTCACAACTGCAGTTAACATCATCGGCAATAGCCAAAGCGGTACTTATAACGCGACACAACAAAGCGTCAATGGTTTCACAGCGACAGGATTAGTTGGTACCGATACCGCGAGCAATATCACCGGCTTCACCGCCAGCGGTGCCACAGGCACAAATGCTGGCAGCTATGCCAATACGGTCGGCGGCACGAACAGTAACTACAGCAACATCGTCTACACGAACGGTAGTTTGAACATCGGTCAAGCGACCGCCAGCATCAGTGCCAGCAAAACCTACGACAGCAACACCAGCCTGACATCAGGCCAGGTCAGCATCACAGGTGTCAATGGACAAACCTTAAACTACACTGGCACGGCATTGGCGAACAACGCCAACGTCTCCGCCAATGCGACAAACTACGTCAGTGGCATTACTGGTTTAAGTGATGGCACTGGTTTAGCATCAAATTACGTTTTGCCAAGTCAGAGCGCTAAGTCTGGCAACAACCAGGCGACGATCAATGCGGTGACCACGGCAGTTAATATCATCGGTAATAGCCAAAGCGGAACGTATAACGGCAATCAACAAAGCGTGAGCGGATTCACAGCCACTGGCTTGGTCGGTACTGATACTGCCAGCAACATCACCGGTTTCACCGCCAACGGTGCCACAGGCACCAATGCTGGCAGCTACGCCAATACAGTCGGCGGCACGAACAGTAACTACAGCAACGTCAATTATACGAACGGTAGTCTGAATATTGGCCAAGCCACAGCAACGATCAACGCAACGAAGACTTACGATAGCAACACCAGCCTGACACCAGGCCAGGTCAGTATCACGGGCGTCAATGGACAAACGCTGAACTACACCGGTACGGCTGTGGCAAATA
>NZ_JBMPPH010000110.1:0-929 GCF_049340285.1 Undibacterium sp. SXout20W
ATTACACAACAGGAGATTGATCACGCCATGAATAGACTGAATAATCGACCAAGAAAAAGGTTAGGATACCTTACACCCAATCAGGTATTCTTCAAAAATACGCTTGCACTTCAAAATTGAACTCGCGCAAGGCAATAAACTTAAAATGTAAAATTATATTTCCTAACTTCGACTACATTTTTAACTCATTAAATTTGAGTCTCATCCTGATTCCGAACGATAGAAAAACATGATAAGACAACCGCAACTTCTCGGATGGCGATCAGATTTTTTCGTAGCGCATCAGGATAGATAATTGAATTTACAACTTCAAAGTGCGGCTCTTTTTTTGACTTTCTCATCGCTTAAACAATGAGAAAAAGAAATGACTGATTAGGATCGAATTAAATCTTGAAAAAAGCCACTTCAATAAGATGCATCAGCTTCGTGCATGCAAAAAAAAATCGATGTGAGCACGCTCATCATTGGACTTTACTCTGCAAAGCTTTAGACAATTTCGCTTTACAGAGATTTTCAATAATTACTCAGAAAATGCGACACGCATTAATGGAGATGGGTACGAATGAAACTGGCAGATTTATGAATAGCTACCATGGCTTCTGGTATGGGCAAGAATTGAAAGACATGCGTCATTCCTTCGTACATGTCGATGGTGGGCTTATTTCCCGCTTCTTCTAGCTTTCTGTACAAACGAACACTTGTACTCAGAAAAATAGTCCGTGTCCCTTCCTGAATTAAAGTAGGAGCAAAACGACTACCAAAATTCGCATAGATCGGCGATACTCGCGGATCAGAGAGGGCTAGGAGGGTGTAAGAAATTTTGTGTAAACGGTCATTTTGCAGGAAACTGCTACTTTGCTAGGAGCAATGATGACCGAGAATCAAAAGCCTTTATCCAACGAACTGATAGACGCTCTACTGGGTGACTA
>NZ_JBMPPH010000111.1:0-859 GCF_049340285.1 Undibacterium sp. SXout20W
ATGGGCGATGAACAGCTTAAATCATCGTCCCAGAAAATGTCTCGGCTTCAAAACGCCGCACCAAGTATTTATGAAGCAGTTACAATCGCATCAACATGTGGTTGCACTTCGAAATTGAATCCGCCCTTCACTCAATCACCTTTGGCAAAAAAAATCAATATTACTCAGCATATTTGGTCGTTTTCAAATTGAGATAATAGAGCTATATTTTATTCAGCGGATCAGATAAGCAATGCTACAAAATAGAATTCGCTATAGAACCACTACCATTTCTCATCGAAACAAATCTAACTGGTAAATCTTTGAAAGCAGGACCGGCAATTCTTATACAAGTTGCCAAGTCAATACGCCCAAAGTATGTTCGATGATCTCCCATGAGTGATCGTAACTCTTTAATGCAAAGCCCAGTTTCCTGATGCATTCTTACAAGAAGACCTGCGCTGACTGGCAATTGAAAATAGCGAATTCTTGCAATAGTTGACGGTGAAATTCCGAGTATTCGACTCAACTGCACGTCATTCTTCAGATGTAACTTGCAAATAATAATATTGATCAACGCGTTTGGATCATAGTTAAGCTGAGACATTTTTTTCCTTCACTAAATTTTTCAGAAAATGAAAATCTAATCAAAATTTTCGCGCTAAAGTTCGTTAAGTCAGAAAAAATAAACGTCTGCATCAGAAGCCGCACTAGTCAGTAATAGGTAATGTTTCTACCAACCTATCTCCTGCCTGCGCGAGTTCAACTATGAAGTGCAACTGAAGATAAATGGTTAAAGGTGGGAAGATGCAGTAGCATCCGGCCTTCCAGACCTCCAAGTCAAAGTTGCCCGAAATGACATACACACATCTTACCCAAG
>NZ_JBMPPH010000112.1:0-736 GCF_049340285.1 Undibacterium sp. SXout20W
TTGGGTAAGATGTGTGTATGTCATTTCGGGCAACTTTGACTTGGAGGTCTGGAAGGCCGGATGCTACTGCATCTTCCCACCTTTAACCATTTATCTTCAGTTGCACTTCATAGTTGAACTCGCGATACAAAAAAGCGCTGAAATGGTTGAGTATTTGGTAACCGGTGTGAACATCAAGACTTAGAACGACCCAAATCATCGGTGGTGTGGATGATAAAAGCGTTTTCCCTACATTCATCGTGAATCAGTGACAGTTGAGATTATTGCAATGCCTTGTCTGTTGAATTGAAGAACGACAAACGTATCAACACAAAATGACGTTTGCCGAATTGCTGCTGGGGAATTTTCTTGAAAAGAATTTCGTCAATTTGAACATAAGCGATTTTTATTATGCGAAAAAATTATCCTGTTTATGACCCAGTAAAAAAACGTGACTATGAAAAGCTTGAAGAATACATCGTCAGAATTTTTAAGGAAACAAGAGAAGCTCAAGAATATCGATCCAGGTTACGTCACTGCGAAACCTTTCCATTAGCGCGTAACGAGGAAAATTAATCGTAATAAATTTTCATGATTCAGATAAATAGGTTCAGAGGCACGATGATTACAGGGCGGATTCAATTTCGAAGTGCAACCACATGTTGATGCGATTGTAACTGCTTCATAAATACTTGGTGCGGCGTTTTGAAGCCGAGACATTTTCTGGGACGATGATTTAAGCTGTTCATCGCCCATA
>NZ_JBMPPH010000113.1:0-726 GCF_049340285.1 Undibacterium sp. SXout20W
GCATCATCTGCTTAAGGATGGCCTCCTTGCGTTCTGCTGGATAACGATTCACTGCATGTCTCTACTCCGCCCCAATACGGTTGATGTGAATTAATTGACGCGACATCTATCCTGACATAGGGGGAAACGGTGGAGGACATAGAAGTCTTACTGCCATGGAATTGCCGCTCACAGCAGCTCATGGAAAATTAAGCCAGCTCTCCTGAATTACACCTTTGAACGAAAATCGATAAAAATCACGAAAATCTGCTCGCTATCTGGGGTTTATGGAAGGCTTACCGATTACCAAAGTTACTGCGCCAATGTGTCAGAAGGTCCCAAAATGGGAAACGCGATTCAGCCTGATAGCCAAAATGGGATTAAGTCAAAACCTGTCTACGTAAACCTTGGGAATGGTCACTGCGACGTAACGCAAGCGATTGTGGTTCATGAGTTTGGACACGCACTGGGACTTGCTAATCACTTCAATGGATTTGGTATAGGCGATTCTACATCTACGGCGTTTTGGGACGTGCTGGCAACTCTGTACGGAAATCCGCAATCAACAACCGCACAGAATCTTCTTGTTCGCAGGGCACCTAGCTGACTAGAAAATACAAAGCCCCCTATGTCAGGATAGATGTCGCGTCAATTAATTCACATCAACCGTATTGGGGCGGAGTAAAGACATGCAGTGAATCGTTATCCAGCAGAACGCAAGGAGGCCATCCTTAAGCAGATGATGCC
>NZ_JBMPPH010000114.1:0-725 GCF_049340285.1 Undibacterium sp. SXout20W
TGGGCGATGAACAGCTTAAATCATCGTCCCAGAAAATGTCTCGGCTTCAAAACGCCGCACCAAGTATTTATGAAGCAGTTACAATCGCATCAACATGTGGTTGCACTTCGAAATTGAATCCGCCTAATAATTTAATGTCTGAAAATGAAAAATTGAAATTGCAACTTTTGGCTATACAGAAAAAATTCGGGGTTGATCCTGAGGTTCAAACAACTTCAAAATTAGATAAAAATGTTCAGATTGCAAAATTAAAAAAGTGATTTTTTTTCGGCGTGCCATTTTTAATTGCTAATGCAATCTAAGAGCCACTACGTGATTATTTTGAAAGATAGAAACACTTCGTGATTCTATTTTGCTTGTGTACTATTAATTAAAACTGCATTTGTACTATTAATTCTTCTGCTTTTGACTTTGCCTTTACCGTGCTATCACACGGTGCCGGCAAAGTCATCCCTAACCCGAAAAAATTCAGGTTTGGGACTTTGCCAGCAGTGTGATAATCACATAGCACCGGATAGAAAATAAGTAACCATTTCTATTTAGCAGTTCGTTCCGTTACTGGAACAGTTGGAGGGGTCTGCCTTGTATGTCTTCCCTGCCCCCTATGTCAGGATAGATGTCGCGTCAATTAATTCACATCAACCGTATTGGGGCGGAGTAGAGACATGCAGTGAATCGTTATCCAGCAGAACGCAAGGAGGCCATCCTTAAGCAGATGATGCCGC
>NZ_JBMPPH010000115.1:0-635 GCF_049340285.1 Undibacterium sp. SXout20W
TTGCCAATCATCCAAGGTTCCGCGAAATTGGCGCTTGAAGGCGACAAAGGTCCATTGGGCGAAGAAGCCATCATGAAATTGGCTGATGCACTCGACAGCTACATCCCAACACCAGAACGCGCAGTTGACGGCGCCTTCTTGTTGCCAGTAGAAGACGTGTTCTCCATCTCTGGTCGCGGTACAGTTGTAACAGGCCGTATTGAGCGCGGTATCGTTAAAGTCGGCGAAGAGATCGAAATCGTTGGTATTAAAGACACAGTAAAAACAACATGTACTGGCGTTGAAATGTTCCGCAAATTGCTGGATCAGGGTCAAGCTGGTGATAACGTTGGTGTATTGTTGCGCGGTACTAAGCGTGAAGATATCCAGCGCGGTCAAGTGTTGGCAAAGCCAGGTTCAATCAAGCCACATAGCCACTTTACTGGTGAGATCTATGTATTGTCTAAAGATGAAGGTGGTCGTCATACACCATTCTTTAACAACTACCGTCCACAGTTCTACTTCCGTACAACGGACGTAACTGGTTCGATCGAGTTGCCAAAAGACAAAGAAATGGTAATGCCAGGTGATAACGTATCTATCACAGTAAAACTGATCAACCCGATCGCGATGGAAGAAGGCTTGCGCTTCGCTAT
>NZ_JBMPPH010000116.1:0-601 GCF_049340285.1 Undibacterium sp. SXout20W
TTGAGAAGCATGGCTTTGTCGAAGAAGCGCATGGCAGCAGCTTTATCGCGTTTAGTAGTTAAAAGAAAATCGACGGTTTGTCCCTCTTTGTCGACGGCACGATACAAGTATTTCCATTGTCCATTGATCTTGATATAGGTTTCATCCATTCTCCAGCTGCTACCAACAGGGCGTTTATATTTTCTGAATATTTTTTCGATCAGAGGCAGAAACCGGATTGCCCAGCGGTTGATGGAGGAGTGGTCGACAACAACGCCACGTTCTTGCATCATTTCTTCGAGATGGCGGTAGCTGAGTGGGTAAGCTGCATACCAACGAATACAGACGGCGATAATTTCTAATGGAAATCGCATTCGTTTCGTATCAAGCATGGCTGAGCATCAATTTTAAAAAGGTGCTGAGCATAACCGATTTCGCTTTTAAAAAGTTAATGCGACGGAACCGACATCGAGCACCATGTACCAGTAAAAATACAGCCCCTTCACATCTGCCGGCAGCCAGGTAATATCCCAAGCCCACAGACGATTCGGTTCGGTCGCACAGTGGCTTGTAACAACTCTGGTACTCGGTTTGCTTGCGCGTCCCCGGTGATGCTGCTGCT
>NZ_JBMPPH010000117.1:0-592 GCF_049340285.1 Undibacterium sp. SXout20W
ACCAGGCGACGATCAATGCGGTGACTACGGCAGTTAATATCGTCGGTAATAGCCAAAGCGGTACCTACAACGCGACACAACAAAGCGTGAGCGGATTCACAGCCATTGGCTTGGTAGGTACTGATACAGCCTCTAATGTTGGCGGTTTCACCGCCAACGGTGCCACAGGCACCAATGCTGGCAGCTACGCCAATACGGTCGGCGGCACGAACAGTAACTACAGCAACATCGTCTACACGAATGGTAGTTTGAATATCGGTCAAGCTACAGCGACAATCAATGCAACGAAGACTTACGACAGCAACACCAGCCTGACACCAGGTCAGGTCAGCATCACGGGCGTCAATGGACAAACGCTGAACTACACCGGTACGGCGGTAGCCAACAACGCGAACGTGGCCGCCAATGCAACAAACTACGTCAGTGGCATTACTGGTTTAAGTGATGGCACTGGTTTAGCATCAAACTATATTCTGCCTGCATTAAGTAATGCATCGGTGAATAACAAAGCGACGATCAATGCTGTCACAACTGCAGTTAACATCATCGGCAATAGCCAAAGCGGTACTTATAACGCGACACAACAAAGCGT
>NZ_JBMPPH010000118.1:0-581 GCF_049340285.1 Undibacterium sp. SXout20W
CAAGCCACAGCAACGATCAACGCAACGAAGACTTACGATAGCAACACCAGCCTGACACCAGGCCAGGTCAGTATCACGGGCGTCAATGGACAAACGCTGAACTACACCGGTACGGCTGTGGCAAATAACGCGAACGTGGCCGCCAATGCAACAAACTACGTCAGTGGCATTACTGGTTTAAGTGATGGCACTGGTTTAGCATCAAACTATATTCTGCCTGCATTAAGCAATGCATCAGCTAACAACCAGGCGACGATTAATGCGGTGACAACGGCAGTTAATATCATCGGTAATAGCCAAAGCGGTACCTACAACGCGACACAACAAAGCGTCAATGGTTTCACAGCGACAGGATTAGTTGGTACCGATACGGCCAGCAACATCACTGGCTTTACCGCCAGCGGTGCCACAGGCACAAATGCCGGCAGCTATGCCAATACAGTCGGCGGCACAAACAGCAACTACAGCAACATCGTCTACACGAACGGTAGTCTGAATATCGGTCAAGCGACCGCCAGCATCAGTGCCAGCAAAACCTACGACAGCAACACCAGCCTGACGACAGGCCAGGTCAGCATCAC
>NZ_JBMPPH010000119.1:0-562 GCF_049340285.1 Undibacterium sp. SXout20W
GCCAATGCGACAAACTACGTTAGTGGCATCACTGGTTTAAGTGACGGCACAGGTTTAGCATCAAATTACGTTCTGCCAAGTCAGAGCGCCAAGTCTGGCAACAACCAGGCTACGATCAATGCAGTCACCACCGCAGTTAATATCATCGGTAATAGCCAAAGCGGTACGTATAACGGCAATCAACAAAGCGTGAGCGGATTCACTGCCACTGGCTTAGTCGGAACGGATACAGCCTCTAATGTTGGCGGTTTCACCGCCAACGGTGCCACAGGCACCAATGCTGGCAGCTACGCCAATACGGTCGGCGGCACGAACAGTAACTACAGCAACGTCAACTATACGAACGGTAGTCTGAATATTGGCCAAGCCACAGCGACGATCAACGCAACGAAGACTTACGACAGCAACACCAGCCTGACACCAGGCCAGGTCAGTATCACGGGCGTCAATGGACAAACGCTGAACTACACCGGTACGGCGGTAGCCAACAACGCGAACGTGGCCGCCAATGCAACAAACTACGTCAGTGGCATTACTGGTTTAAGTGATGGCACTGGTTTAG
>NZ_JBMPPH010000120.1:0-551 GCF_049340285.1 Undibacterium sp. SXout20W
TCTGAGGTGATGGTGCGTACTTTTTTACGATAAGGTTCAAGCAATTCAATCATCGCCTGACCTACTGCGTGCGCTGTCTTACGTTCCACTTTTCGAATCAACGTTAATCCTGTCTTGCGTTCTACGATACTCACAATAGCTTGCCGATGGTTTTTGCCAATGATCGTATCTGCTTCCCAATCGCCTATTCGACTGCGCTGCTCTACAATTGCTGGCCTGTCTTCGATAAATTGTCTATTCGGTATACTGCCTCTTCGCTCTAACTTACCATATCGTTTTTTTCGTTTCTTCTGACAACGTAGATTTTTCCAAAGTGCTCCGCCTGATCGTTTATCCGCATAGACACGTTGATAAACTGTTTCCGGACTTATCGCCGCATGACCGCTAATTTGCTCTGGGCTCCATTGCTCCAATAGTCGTTCTTGCGCAAACTCCCAGACATCCTCGTCAATGCGCCGCGCGTTAATTGCACGTCGCTCCTCTGACTTTTTATGAGCTTGCTTTGGACGATAACCACGACCTCCAGTATTACGACGCAATTCTCTGCTGAT
>NZ_JBMPPH010000121.1:0-530 GCF_049340285.1 Undibacterium sp. SXout20W
GTTCTGGCGATCCAGAGTCCCGATTAATCTTCCTCGGGATCCCCCCAGATCGCCTGGGCTTTTTTTCTGAGAATAATCAGCGCAGCTGCTTCGGCCAGCGCTTTCTCCTTGCGCTGTAATTCCTTCTTCAATTGCTTGATCTCTTTGCGGTCGCTTTTACTCTGGTCGCGCTGCTCACGGTTGCGATCGACTGATGATGCATTTGCTTCCTGACAGGCTCTGCGCCATTCCACAATCTGTTCGACGAACAATCCCTTGCTACGGCAATATTGTGCCAGCTGCGCCTCGTTCAGGTGGGCTGTTTCCAGCACAACGCTAAACTTGTCGTTCGAGGACCATTCCTCGGCATTTTTTCCATTTCCTGGCACCGGCACTCCCTGCGATTTTAAATTTCGTCGCCAAGTATAGAGTGTTTGCTCCGTTATGCCGTTCTCACGGGCCAATACTGAAACTGATTTATTCATTGGCGGCATCATCTGCTTAAGGATGGCCTCCTTGCGTTCTGCTGGATAACGATTCACTGCATGTCT
>NZ_JBMPPH010000122.1:0-504 GCF_049340285.1 Undibacterium sp. SXout20W
TATTTTTACTGGTACATGGTGCTCGATGTTTACAGTCGAAAGATTGTCGGGCATGAAATTCATGTCGCAGAGTCGGCTGAACTGGCATCACTGCTGCTGCGGCGTGCAAGTCTGGCTGAGGGACTGGCTGGCCGTGAAGTGGTACTGCATTCGGATAACGGTAGTGCGATGAAGGGTGCGACGATGCTGGCAACGCTGGAAAGGCTGGGGATCATTCCATCGTTCAGCAGACCACGGGTGAGCAACGATAATGCCTATGCGGAGTCACTGTTTCGGACTTGCAAATACCGGCCGAACTATCCGAGCAAGCCGTTCGCCACGATAGAAGATGCGCGGGATTGGACAATGAAATTTGTACAGTGGTACAACCACCAGCATAAGCACAGCGCTCTGAAATTTGTGACGCCAGCACAGCGTCATGATGGCCGCGATGCAGCAATCTTGCGACAACGTGTACAGGTCTTTGAAGTAGCGAAACAACGGCATCCAGAGCGCTGGTCTGGT
>NZ_JBMPPH010000123.1:0-503 GCF_049340285.1 Undibacterium sp. SXout20W
TCGTCGCCTGGGAATTCGTATTTGGACAGTAATTCGCGTACTTCCATTTCGACCAATTCCAACAATTCAGCGTCATCAACCATGTCGCATTTGTTCAGGAACACGATGATGTATGGAACACCAACTTGGCGAGCCAACAGGATGTGTTCACGTGTTTGTGGCATTGGGCCGTCTGCTGCGGAGCAAACCAGGATCGCGCCGTCCATCTGAGCAGCACCAGTAATCATGTTTTTAACATAATCAGCATGGCCTGGGCAGTCAACGTGAGCGTAGTGGCGACCGGCTGTTTCGTATTCTACGTGAGCAGTGTTAATAGTAATACCACGTGCTTTTTCTTCTGGCGCTGCGTCAATTTGATCGTAGGCTTTTGCTTCGCCGCCAAATTTTTTGGACAATACTGTCGCAATCGCTGCTGTCAGTGTAGTTTTACCGTGATCAACGTGACCAATTGTACCGACGTTGACGTGCGGCTTGGTGCGTTCGAACTTACCTTTTGCCATTTT
>NZ_JBMPPH010000124.1:0-497 GCF_049340285.1 Undibacterium sp. SXout20W
GGGTAAGATGTGTGTATGTCATTTCGGGCAACTTTGACTTGGAGGTCTGGAAGGCCGGATGCTACTGCATCTTCCCACCTTTAACCATTTATCTTCAGTTGCACTTCATAGTTGAACTCGCGATTTTTTTACAGATTCAATTTCAGTAGAAACAAAAAAATGCAGGTGCGGAGTTTTCTCATCATGGTGCAAGACAGCCAATTTTAATTGATCGCCAAACTCATTTTTCATAAATTTAATTTGATCACTTGCCCAATTATTTATTTCAATTTCAGATTTATTTTTAAAAAATTCTGGCGATGCTGTCGCAACATATTCAAAAGCCAAAGTATTATTTTGTTTTTCTTTTACACCCAAACTCAAATAATATTCAGTTAGTTTTTTCTGAAAACTGCTGGCATCATTTTGATCAATTCCTAACGGATTGAACAAAATTTTATTGAGGTGGCTACGCCCAGAATCAATATTACTTTGATTCCTTAGCCTCAAATTATGCT
>NZ_JBMPPH010000125.1:0-464 GCF_049340285.1 Undibacterium sp. SXout20W
TACGACTTTTTATATTATCGCTGGACGGACTACGCCTGCCAATGCATAAAACTGGTCTGCAAATGACATGTTCTCACATCCGACCAGATTCAGTTGTCCTTTGCGTAGCATATGCATAAGCTCAATTCCCGCCAAAATATTTCGGGCTGCACGAAATGACTTGAACCCAAGCATCGGACGTGTCATACGCTTGATCCCACGATGATCTTGCTCAACCATATTATTGAGATATTTTACTTGCCTTACAATAACGCTCAGTCCCTTGTCTTCGATGATCTGATCAATCGCTGCTTTATTTGCACCGCTCTTATCCATGGCGATCTTTCCTGGCAAGCCATTGAGAAGCATGGCTTTGTCGAAGAAGCGCATGGCAGCAGCTTTATCGCGTTTAGTAGTTAAAAGAAAATCGACGGTTTGTCCCTCTTTGTCGACGGCACGATACAAGTATTTCCATTGTCCATTGA
>NZ_JBMPPH010000126.1:0-442 GCF_049340285.1 Undibacterium sp. SXout20W
AGCCCCTTCACATCTGCCGGCAGCCAGGTAATATCCCAAGCCCACAGACGATTCGGTTCGGTCGCACAGTGGCTTGTAACAACTCTGGTACTCGGTTTGCTTGCGCGTCCCCGGTGATGCTGCTGCTCCTCGGCTTTCAATATCCGGTAAATGGTCGACTCAGACGCCAAATACTCACCGCGATCCGCCAGAGTCGGCACCATCTGGCTTGGCGGGCTGCTGGCAAATTCAGTGCTATTGGCCACCACAAGAATCTGCTGCCGCTCCTCGTCGCTCAGTTTGTTAGCCGGTGCCGCACGTTGACAACCTTTGCGCCCATCTACAATTCCATGACCACCTTCACGTGTCCAGCGCTGGTAGCTGCGCAGGCTGATGTCAAGCATGGCACAGGCTGCCGCGCGTCTACTACCACTGCTAACGGCGTCTTCAATTAATACTATGA
>NZ_JBMPPH010000127.1:0-403 GCF_049340285.1 Undibacterium sp. SXout20W
GGCATCATCTGCTTAAGGATGGCCTCCTTGCGTTCTGCTGGATAACGATTCACTGCATGTCTTTACTCCGCCCCAATACGGTTGATGTGAATTAATTGACGCGACATCTATCCTGACATAGGGGGATTATGACTGCCAGTTATAAGAAAAAAATTAATGAAATGATTGATCGTATTGAAATTAGTGTCGGTGAAAGATTATCCATTGATAGCATACGAGATAAAATTCGTGAGCACCTAACCCCATATATTAATAGTGCCACTAGGGAGAAAAAATTTTATCGTGAGTTTACAAAAATTGATTTCCATAAAATGCAGGAAGAGTTAATTGCAGACCAAAAAAAATTAAAATTGGAACGAGAAAATATTATTGCTCGTAAAAAAATTTATGCCGAGGCTATTAA
>NZ_JBMPPH010000128.1:0-387 GCF_049340285.1 Undibacterium sp. SXout20W
ACCAGGCGACGATCAATGCGGTGACTACGGCAGTTAATATCGTCGGTAATAGCCAAAGCGGTACCTACAACGCGACACAACAAAGCGTGAGCGGATTCACAGCCATTGGCTTGGTAGGTACTGATACTGCCAGCAATATCACCGGATTCACCGCCAGCGGTGTAATAGGCGCAAATGCTGGCAGCTATGCCAATACGGTCGGCGGCACAAACAGTAACTACAGCAACATCGTCTACACGAATGGTAGTTTGAATATCGGTCAAGCCACAGCAACGATCAACGCAACGAAGACTTACGATAGCAACACCAGCCTGACACCAGGCCAGGTCAGTATCACGGGCGTCAATGGACAAACGCTGAACTACACCGGTACGGCTGTGGCAAATA
>NZ_JBMPPH010000129.1:0-311 GCF_049340285.1 Undibacterium sp. SXout20W
GGCATCATCTGCTTAAGGATGGCCTCCTTGCGTTCTGCTGGATAACGATTCACTGCATGTCTTTACTCCGCCCCAATACGGTTGATGTGAATTAATTGACGCGACATCTATCCTGACATAGGGGGCTGTTCAAATTAATATGAATTAATCTTTAGTTAATTTATATTCTATGACAAACTTTATGAACGCGAGTTCAACTATGAAGTGCAACTGAAGATAAATGGTTAAAGGTGGGAAGATGCAGTAGCATCCGGCCTTCCAGACCTCCAAGTCAAAGTTGCCCGAAATGACATACACACATCTTACCCAAG
>NZ_JBMPPH010000130.1:0-292 GCF_049340285.1 Undibacterium sp. SXout20W
GTTGACGCTGACTTTGCATCTAAGGGATAAAGACGATCACCCTGTCTCTTTTTATTCAGCACAGTGCGATTATCTTGCAAGCAAATGGGCGAGCCTTACCCATCTAACTTTAGAGTCACTAAAGCTCACGGCACCGGTTCAGGGGCTGACACTCAGCTTGATTCGTCATGGAGAACCCCAAATGGCCTACCATGATCTTTTTGATGGCAATACCGGAACGCTTGCTGCGCTAGACCTACTTTCACTGTTACAGGCGAAGCTTGGGCAAGCCTGTATTCAAACTCCTAAAATG
>NZ_JBMPPH010000131.1:0-286 GCF_049340285.1 Undibacterium sp. SXout20W
TGATTTTCCCATTAAATGTTTATTCGCTGTCGCTATTTTCCGTTTTATTATCATTGCTTTGCGATTGCGCATTGTTGTGATGTGAAATCGCACGCGCCGGTACAACGGTGGAAATGGCGTGTTTATAGACCATTTGGCTGACGGTATTTTTTAACAGAATAACAAATTGGTCAAATGATTCGATTTGTCCCTGTAATTTAATGCCGTTCACCAGATAAATGGAAACGGGGATACGTTCACGACGTAGTGAGTTCAAGTAAGGATCTTGTAATGATTGTCCTTTTGC
>NZ_JBMPPH010000132.1:0-286 GCF_049340285.1 Undibacterium sp. SXout20W
GCTCACCGACAGTTGTAATGTGCTTCTGTCCGTCGGGAGTCTTTGCAGCGTACGCAACAAGTATATTACCGTTACCGTCGTCGATTGCACCATAGGTGCCGTTTGCTGGGGCGCCCTCAGGGGTAGACGTGATGCCAATTTGTTTCGCGAGATTGTTACCCTCTTCACCGAACGAATCGGATATTGCTCCCGGGATTTGTTTAATATTATATGCAGATATGCCCGAGTCGGAGCCGTCAAAACCGGCAAATAAAATTCTCGTGTCGGCCTCTTGCTGCGCTAATTC
>NZ_JBMPPH010000133.1:0-273 GCF_049340285.1 Undibacterium sp. SXout20W
TGACTGCATTGATCGTAGCCTGGTTGTTGCCAGACTTGGCGCTCTGACTTGGCAGAACGTAATTTGATGCTAAACCTGTGCCGTCACTTAAACCAGTGATGCCACTAACGTAGTTTGTCGCATTGGCTGAGACGTTGGCGTTATTTGCCAATGCTGTGCCGGTGTAGTTTAAGGTCTGACCATTCACACCTGTGATGCTGACCTGGCCTGTCGTCAGGCTGGTGTTGCTGTCGTAGGTTTTGCTGGCACTGATGCTGGCGGTCGCTTGACCGA
>NZ_JBMPPH010000134.1:0-267 GCF_049340285.1 Undibacterium sp. SXout20W
TTACACAACAGGAGATTGATCACGCCATGAATAGACTGAATAATCGACCAAGAAAAAGATTAGGATACCTTACACCCAATCAGGTATTCTTCAAAAATACGCTTGCACTTCAAAATTGAACTCGCGAATTAAATTAAATTAAAGGCGGATTCAATTTCGAAGTGCAACCACATGTTGATGCGATTGTAACTGCTTCATAAATACTTGGTGCGGCGTTTTGAAGCCGAGACATTTTCTGGGACGATGATTTAAGCTGTTCATCGCCCA
>NZ_JBMPPH010000135.1:0-260 GCF_049340285.1 Undibacterium sp. SXout20W
TTGGGTAAGATGTGTGTATGTCATTTCGGGCAACTTTGACTTGGAGGTCTGGAAGGCCGGATGCTACTGCATCTTCCCACCTTTAACCATTTATCTTCAGTTGCACTTCATAGTTGAACTCGCGTTAATTTCTTTGCTCTGTTCCACATCTTTATTAATAGCCTCGGCATAAATTTTTTTACGAGCAATAATATTTTCTCGTTCCAATTTTAATTTTTTTTGGTCTGCAATTAACTCTTCCTGCATTTTATGGAAATCAA
>NZ_JBMPPH010000136.1:0-255 GCF_049340285.1 Undibacterium sp. SXout20W
CCAGTCCCTCAGCCAGACTTGCACGCCGCAGCAGCAGTGATGCCAGTTCAGCCGACTCTGCGACATGAATTTCATGCCCGACAATCTTTCGACTGTAAACATCGAGCACCATGTACCAGTAAAAATATAGCCCCTTCACATCTGCCGGCAGCCAGGTAATATCCCAAGCCCACAGACGATTCGGTTCGGTCGCACAGTGGCTTGTAACAACTCTGGTACTCGGTTTGCTTGCGCGTCCCCGGTGATGCTGCTGCT
>NZ_JBMPPH010000137.1:0-255 GCF_049340285.1 Undibacterium sp. SXout20W
CCAGTCGAAATTGCATAATGAACTACACACATCTCACCCAAATAGAACGATACCAGATTTACGCATTAAGAAAAGCAGGACAAACACAAAGACAGATTGCTAGCTTACTAAAACGAAGTGAATCGACCATCAGCAGAGAATTGCGTCGTAATACTGGAGGTCGTGGTTATCGTCCAAAGCAAGCTCATAAAAAGTCAGAGGAGCGACGTGCAATTAACGCGCGGCGCATTGACGAGGATGTCTGGGAGTTTGCGC
>NZ_JBMPPH010000138.1:0-255 GCF_049340285.1 Undibacterium sp. SXout20W
CCATCTACAATTCCATGACCACCTTCACGTGTCCAGCGCTGGTAGCTGCGCAGGCTGATGTCAAGCATGGCACAGGCTGCCGCGCGTCTACTACCACTGCTAACGGCGTCTTCAATTAATACTATGATGTTCTGGCGATCCAGAGTCCCGATTAATCTTCCTCGGGATCCCCCCAGATCGCCTGGGCTTTTTTTCTGAGAATAATCAGCGCAGCTGCTTCGGCCAGCGCTTTCTCCTTGCGCTGTAATTCCTTCT
>NZ_JBMPPH010000139.1:0-255 GCF_049340285.1 Undibacterium sp. SXout20W
GTCAGGCGATGATTGAATTGCTTGAACCTTATCGTAAAAAAGTACGCACCATCACCTCAGATAACGGACGAGAATTTGCCCAACATGAAACAATCGCCTCTGCCTTAAAAGCTGACTTTTATTTCGCTCATCCCTATGCATCTTGGGAGCGAGGAACGAACGAAAACACGAATGGATTGATTAGGCAATACTTTCCGAAGAACAGAGATTTCACCACGATTACACAACAGGAGATTGATCACGCCATGAATAGAC
>NZ_JBMPPH010000140.1:0-255 GCF_049340285.1 Undibacterium sp. SXout20W
CCATCTACAATTCCATGACCACCTTCACGTGTCCAGCGCTGGTAGCTGCGCAGGCTGATGTCAAGCATGGCACAGGCTGCCGCGCGTCTACTACCACTGCTAACGGCGTCTTCAATTAATACTATGACGTTCTGGCGATCCAGAGTCCCGATTAATCTTCCTCGGGATCCCCCCAGATCGCCTGGGCTTTTTTTCTGAGAATAATCAGCGCAGCTGCTTCGGCCAGCGCTTTCTCCTTGCGCTGTAATTCCTTCT
>NZ_JBMPPH010000141.1:0-255 GCF_049340285.1 Undibacterium sp. SXout20W
TCACAGCGCGCGGTAGTCATTGCCACTGGCACCATCGTGATTGGTTTGACTGGGATCGCCTTCTTCTCGGCAATGGCGAGGTTCGCGCAAACCGGTTCTTGCGTTGTGCGTGGCGCAATTGCAGGAGCGATTGTCTTATCAGAAAAATATTTACGCCATGCGTAAAACGTCGAACTGGCAATCGACTCACGTCGACAATAGGCACGCACGGAGATCCCGCTCGCCACACAATCCTGCAGGCGTTGATTCCATAGC
>NZ_JBMPPH010000142.1:0-255 GCF_049340285.1 Undibacterium sp. SXout20W
CAACTGCGCGTTCTGGTGTTGGGATGTAGCTGTCGAGTGCATCAGCCAATTTCATGATGGCTTCTTCGCCCAATGGACCTTTGTCGCCTTCAAGCGCCAATTTCGCGGAACCTTGGATGATTGGCAAATCGTCGCCTGGGAATTCGTATTTGGACAGTAATTCGCGTACTTCCATTTCGACCAATTCCAACAATTCAGCGTCATCAACCATGTCGCATTTGTTCAGGAACACGATGATGTATGGAACACCAACTT
>NZ_JBMPPH010000143.1:0-255 GCF_049340285.1 Undibacterium sp. SXout20W
CAACTGCGCGTTCTGGTGTTGGGATGTAGCTGTCGAGTGCATCAGCCAATTTCATGATGGCTTCTTCGCCCAATGGACCTTTGTCGCCTTCAAGCGCCAATTTCGCGGAACCTTGGATGATTGGCAAGTCGTCGCCTGGGAATTCGTATTTGGACAGTAATTCGCGTACTTCCATTTCGACCAATTCCAACAATTCAGCGTCATCAACCATGTCGCATTTGTTCAGGAACACGATGATGTATGGAACACCAACTT
>NZ_JBMPPH010000144.1:0-255 GCF_049340285.1 Undibacterium sp. SXout20W
TTACACAACAGGAGATTGATCACGCCATGAATAGACTGAATAATCGACCAAGAAAAAGGTTAGGATACCTTACACCCAATCAGGTATTCTTCAAAAATACGCTTGCACTTCAAAATTGAACTCGCGCGGGGGGTGTCCTGAATTTTGTGTAAACGGGGGTTCAGTTAAACATTCGGCATACGGTCGCCGAACTGGATTGTAAATCGATTCAGCGCTGCTTTCCAATCTCTAATTGGCATTGTCCATTTTTTGCTG
>NZ_JBMPPH010000145.1:0-250 GCF_049340285.1 Undibacterium sp. SXout20W
GCAACCAGTGTGAAAGTAGGTTATCGTCAGGCTCGAAATAAAGCGCCAAATTAAGCGCCAAATTAAGTTCGAATTTAGGCTCGTATTTAAACTCGTATTTAAACTCGTATTTAAGCTAGAAAGAGAAGGCGAATTCTAGGATGAAGTGCAATTTATGAACGGTACCGGTTAATGAGGGCAAGATGCGATAGCATTTGTGCCTTTTTGACCGGCCAGTCGAAATTGCATAATGAACTACACACATCTCACC
>NZ_JBMPPH010000146.1:0-246 GCF_049340285.1 Undibacterium sp. SXout20W
TGACTGCATTGATCGTAGCCTGGTTGTTGCCAGACTTGGCGCTCTGACTTGGCAGAACGTAATTTGATGCTAAACCTGTGCCGTCACTTAAACCAGTGATGCCACTAACGTAGTTTGTCGCATTGGCGGCCACGTTCGCGTTATTTGCCACAGCCGTGCCGGTGTAGTTCAGCGTTTGTCCATTGACGCCCGTGATGCTGACCTGGCCTGTCGTCAGGCTGGTGTTGCTGTCGTAGGTTTTGCTGG
>NZ_JBMPPH010000147.1:0-225 GCF_049340285.1 Undibacterium sp. SXout20W
CCAGTCCCTCAGCCAGACTTGCACGCCGCAGCAGCAGTGATGCCAGTTCAGCCGACTCTGCGACATGAATTTCATGCCCGACAATCTTTCGACTGTAAACATCGAGCACCATGTACCAGTAAAAATACAGCCCCTTCACATCTGCCGGCAGCCAGGTAATATCCCAAGCCCACAGACGATTCGGTTCGGTCGCACAGTGGCTTGTAACAACTCTGGTACTCGGTT